>NZ_JBQHWA010000005.1:0-131128 GCF_052064225.1 Blautia massiliensis (ex Liu et al. 2021)
GTGCAATTTTAATTTATATTGAACGCTCACAAGAGCATATCAATCTTTTTCTCATCAGATTAGATTATCCGAGTTTTCGGACAGTCTCCCCATTTAATTTGATCGTTCATAAACTTTGTGCTGCTTTTTGTTATTCTTTTTATTATTCTTTCTGTAACTTTACAGTTGCTCAAAAGTTACCTGTTTTTATGTATCAGAGGGATTATAGTTGAAATGGAATGATTTTACAAGATGATTTTGAAAATTTTTTTCATGTGTGAAAACAGAAACAATCGGATGAAAAAATCCCGGCAGATCCGTAAAAATCTGCCGGGATTCCGTGAAGCTTATTTATTTCTCAACAAGAAGAGACTCTCCTGTCATTTCCTTCGGCTGCTCCATACCCATAAGCTGGATCAGAGTCGGAACGATATCTGCAAGACATCCGTTCTCACGAAGTGTGTATTTCGGATCTGCGTTTACAAGGATAAACGGTACCGGGTTAGTTGTATGAGCTGTCCATGGCTCACCTGTTTCATAATTTACAAGCTGCTCTGCGTTACCATGGTCAGCGCAGATAAAGAGCTGTCCGTCAACCTCTTTGATTGCCTCTACAGCCTTACCAACACACGCATCAACAGTCTCAACAGCCTTGATCGCAGCTGCCTCAACACCTGTATGGCCAACCATATCCGGGTTCGCAAAGTTGATGATGATCACATCATATTTGTCAGATTTGATCGCCTCTACAAGCTTTTCACAAACCTCCGGTGCACTCATCTCCGGCTGCATATCGTAGGTCGGAACCTTCGGGGATTTTACAAGGATTCTGTCCTCTCCTTTGTTTGGCTCCTCAACACCACCGTTAAAGAAGAATGTAACATGTGCATATTTCTCTGTCTCGGCGATACGTGCCTGTGTCATATCGTGAGCTGCAAGGTACTCACCAAAGGTATTGTGAAGAAGAACCTTGTGGAATGCTACCAGCTTATTCTGGATGGTATCATCATACTCTGTGAAGCATACGAATGTGGTATCCAGTCTCTTTGCTCTCTCAAAGCCCTTAAAATCGTCATCACAGAAAGCTCTTGTGATCTCTCTTGCACGGTCCGGACGGAAGTTGAAGAATACAACGGAATCCTTATCGGAAATAGTTGCAACCGGTTTGCCGTCCTTCTCGATAACAGTCGGAAGCACAAATTCATCTGTCTTGTCATCATCATAGGAAGCCTGAACTGCTGCTGCAGCATCTGTTCCCTTTACGCCTTCGCCCTGTGTAAGAGCTTTATATGCAAGCTCAACACGATCCCAGCGGTTATCACGATCCATTGCATAATAACGTCCGGAGATCACACCGATCTCACCAACGCCGATCTCTTTCATTTTAGCTTCCAGCTGCTCTACAAACTCTTTACCGGATGCAGGCGGTGTGTCACGACCATCCAGGAAGCAGTGTACGTAAACTTTCTTGAGTCCCTCTCTCTTTGCCATCTCAAGAAGTCCGTAGAGATGTGTATTGTGGCTGTGTACTCCACCGTCAGAAAGAAGTCCCATAAAATGGATCGCGGAATCGTTGTCTTTTGCATTCTTCATAGCAGTAAGAAGTGCCTCATTCTTGAAGAAATCGCCGTCCTGGATCTCTTTTGTGATCCTTGTAAGCTCCTGGTATACGATACGGCCTGCGCCCATGTTCATATGACCAACCTCAGAGTTACCCATCTGTCCGTCCGGAAGACCTACCGCAAGACCGCTGGCACTGCCTTTTACAAACGGATAATCTTTCATGAGTCCGTCCATAACCGGTGTTTTTGCCTCATATACAGCATTTCCGTCATGTCTGTCATTGAGTCCGTATCCATCAAGGATCATTAAAACTGTTGGTTTTTTGCTCATAATTTTCCCCTTCTTATCTTTGATCGAAAATCTGTCCGGCACAGCTCTTCACTGATTCTGAAACCCTCTGTACCATTCAGGATTCTTTTGTTTTCCATTTTATATAGTACCAAAATCCAGAAATTTTGCAACGTTTTCTTTGACAAAAATTTGTCTGTTTTCAATTTCCCGACAACTGATACGGCTGATCTGTAAATTTACGCGAAAGATATTATTTCTGGTATACACGGATCATAGAAGAAATCTTTCTTACAGATGCGCTGTTTTCCAGTTCTTCCTTAACCTTAAAGAAAGCGCCCTCGCTTACAAGTTTGGTGATCACAACAACCTCTGCGGTATCCGGTCTCTTGCTTTCTTTCTGCATGATCTGTGCCACGCTTGCCTGATATTTTGCAAAATGCTCCAGGATTTCAGCCAGCACACCGCAGCGGTCCTCTACCTGCAGGCGGAGGAAATAACGGTTATGGGTATCTGCCATATTTTTTACCGGAAGTGTCTTATAGCAGGTGCAGCCTACTCTTCCGCAGCAATCTGCCTTCATATTACGGACTACCTCAAATACATCACCGGCAACCGCACTTGCTGTAGGAAGCTCACCTGCTCCACGTCCGTAGAACATGGTATCTCCTACTGCATCTCCGTGTACAAAAACTGCATTATAAGAATCATTGACGGATGCAAGGGGATGCTCTGCCGGGATCAGCATCGGGCAGACATAGGCCTCAACGCCGTCCTCCTGACAGCGTGCAACACCCAGAAGCTTGATCTCGCAGCCCATTTCTTTTGCGTAACGGATATCCTTTGCCGTGATCTTTGTGATTCCTTCTATATGAACATTATCAAGGGTAACTCTGGAATTAAAGGCAACTGATGCAAGGATGGCAACCTTTCTTCCAGCATCAATTCCCTCGATATCTGCGGTAGGATCTGCCTCTGCATATCCAAGTTCTGTAGCAAGAGCAAGAGCATCTGAAAATTCCATTCCCTCCTGGGACATCTTGGTAAGGATAAAGTTCGTAGTTCCGTTTACGATTCCCATAACTTCCGTTACATGGTTGGCCTCAAGACTGTTCTTCAACGGGCTGATGATCGGGATTCCTCCGGCAACTGCTGCCTCAAACAGAAAATCCTTCTGCGCTGCCCTGGCAGTTTCCAGGATCTCTTTTCCGTGGACTGCGATCAGATCCTTGTTTGCAGTTACAACGTTCTTGCCGGCTTTCAGTGCTGCAAGGATATAAGTACGTGCCGGCTCGATCCCGCCGATCAGCTCGATCACAATATCAATGGAAGGATCTCCCTCAATATCTGCCCAGTCTGTTGTAAGAACAGAAGGATCGTCTACCTTCCCGGACGCTTTCTCAAGGTTACGCACCAGGATCTTTGTGATCTTTACCTGGCATCCAAGCTTGGCTGTCATTTCCTGCTCCTGGCTTTTGATCACTTTATATACACCGGTTCCTACTGTTCCGAGACCAAGAAGGGCCGCATTTACGACTTTTTCGTTCATTTTCTGATGTCCCCTTTCCGTTTTTTCCAATTTTTATCAGAGTAACTCCTATGTTATGGCAGAAAACGCTTTTTGTCAAGTTCCGGCAGAGGAAGTAATTCCAGCCAGCTGCCAAAAAGTCCGGTGATCAGTTCCTGCACCATAGCTTTTGACTGTGGATCCAGTTTATCCAGCTGGCGCACCATGGCAGCCAGACTTTTCAGACCACCTTCCTGGATTTGGGAAATGGTATCTGCTCCGGTTGCTTCCAACACAGAAAAGAGTTCCCCGATGAGATGCTCTCTCTGTTTTTCATCCATATGGTCGATCCATTTATGAAGACTTCGATCTGACGCCGCAGCTCTTCTTGTCAAACTTTCTTTCTCTATAAAGGATGGCCCCATTACCTCCCAGGTAAAAGCATCATGCTGCAGGATCCCCTTCTGTGTACTGGCTACGATCCGCGGATCTTTCTGATGGCTGAGCAGCATACCGATCACAGATGCCTCGGGAATGATACGAGTGACTTTTGGCAAAACACTTTCCACTCTTCCGGGACTGAAAAATCCTTCCGGAAAACCCGGGCCATCATTATCATAGACAGAAAGAAGCTTTTCCTGCAGGATGTCACTGCACTGCATCGCTGTATACATAGCCAGATTTCCTCCTTTGGAATGACCACCGATCCGTAGCATGGACTGTATATAAGTTCCATGCGTTTCCAGATATTCCAACGCTTTTCTGTGCGAAGGAACAACTCCGTTGCTTAAGTTAAAATCCTCCTTCCATCCCACAATAGTATCATCGGTTCCCCGAAAGGAAATATATGTGGTTCCATCATCCAGTCCTATAGTCACTGCCGCAAACTGCTGAGCCTGACTGGAAAGGATTTCATTGACAAAGCCTCCTACTGTACATTTCCGGAATCTCTCCGCACAGGCCATTTTTTCAAGGAGCATCGGTGTATTCTGCAGAAAGGCGCTTTCTGCTTTCAGATCCTTCTTCATTTCCTGTCTGGAAAAAGCCGCAAAGAGTTCTTCTACAGAAAGAGTATTTCCGTTTTTTACTTCTGCCATCTCATCCAGATCAAGATAGGAAAAACACGCCAGTATCAGATTGTCAACTTCATTAAAGGGTGACTGCTCAAAGGTAAGATCTCCTCTCCAGTCAAGATAATCCAGAATATTCCCCATAAAATCCTCCGCAAATGATCATATAAGCGTCTTACGCACAGCTGCAGGCTTTCTTTCTATTATAATACGTAACGGCTGCATCACAGCACAGCCATCTGATGCGTTTCTGCCGTTATCAGATAACCGTCTTCTGAAACGACATACCCTGCCAGATATTTATTGTTATCATACCATAAATCCTGATCATTTGCTCCTTTCATCCATTTTTTTTCTTAGATAAAGGATGTAATGAATGCAGCCGCAGGTAAAAGCCGGAAACAGTATCGACAGGCCTGCTGCTGACATCATATAGATCACCGCCCCTTTTCCGTCATCCGGTGTTCCTGCCACAAAGCAGTAGAACATGGTAGCTGAAAAATACAGTGTGATCACCACTGAAATTAAGATTTTAAAAAACTTCCTCATTGCTTCTCCTTTCTGTAGTGTCGATATAAGGACACTGTTGTAATTCCAATTTTACCTTCATAATAAGATTAATTCAAGGATGAATCGGACAGGATATATATATGATAAAATATGACAGATTTTGGGTCACGATGAAGGAGCGTGGGATCACTCAGTATGATCTTTATGAACATTACCAGATCACCCGTTCACTTCTGGACAGACTTCGAAAAAATAAAAATGTTGAAATTTATACCATAGACAGGCTGTGTTCCATTCTCCATTGCGAGATCGAGGACATTGTGGAACACATTCCCGAGCCTGACGAAAGGAACGAACATACAGAAAAAGCTTCAGAGAAAAACAATCCTTACTCTGAAGATAAGAAAAACTCTCTCTGACTGTGATCAGATGCAGCTTTTTTGTTGGCTGTGTTATCCGTGTCAGGGAGAGTTTTTCTGATTTTTTCTATAAGTAGATATAAAAAAAGGGGCCGAAGCCCCTTTTTAAATGGATCTTATTTGTAGTTTACAATCTTTCCGAAATCTGGTTTCAGGGAAGCGCCGCCTACAAGTCCGCCGTCGATGTCAGCCTGAGCGAATAAGTCAGGAGCTGTTGCAGCGTTTACAGATCCGCCGTACTGGATACGGATCTCTGCTGCTGTAGCATCATCATAGATCTCAGCGATACATTTACGGATATCAGCGCAAACCTCCTGAGCCTGCTCTGTTGTAGCTGTCTTACCTGTTCCGATAGCCCAGATCGGCTCGTAAGCGATAACTGCTGTCTTAGCCTGATCAGCTGTAACACCCTGGAATCCAACCTTAACCTGCTGACGGATGAAGTCCATTGTCACGCCCTGCTCTCTCTGAGTAAGTGTCTCACCGCAGCACATGATCGGTGTGATACCATGCTCGAAAGCTTTAAGCATTTTTTTGTTAACGTCTTCGTTTGTCTCACCGAAATACTCTCTTCTCTCGGAATGTCCAAGTACTACGTACTTAACGCCAGCATCTACGAGCATAGCCGGAGCGATCTCGCCTGTGTAAGCACCCTTCTCCTCGAAGTACATGTTCTCAGCGCCAACCTGGATGTTTGTTCCTTTAGCTGCCTCAACAACAGGAATGATGTCGATAGCCGGTACGCAGAATACTACATCAACTTCGTCGTTAACAACAAGCGGTTTTAAAGTCTCAACCAGCTTTACAGCCTCGCTTGGTGTCATGTTCATTTTCCAGTTTCCAGCAATGATTTTCTTTCTTGCCATGGTTTTATCTCCTTTTTTGTGTTCTTGGAACACTTTATTTTTTATCAGTCTTTATCGTTAGCTGCTGCTACACCTGGGAGCTCTTTGCCCTCAAGGAACTCAAGAGAAGCACCGCCACCTGTGGAGATGTGTGTCATCTTGTCGCCATATCCGAGGATATTTACAGCTGCTGCGGAATCGCCGCCACCGATGATTGTTGTTGCGTCTGTCTCAGCAAGAGCTTTTGCAACTGCCTCTGTACCATGTGCGAAGTTCGGCATCTCGAAGCATCCCATCGGTCCGTTCCATACAACAGTCTTGGCATCTTTTACAGCGTCTGCAAAAAGCTTCTCAGTCTCCGGTCCGATATCCATTCCTTCCCATCCGTCCGGAATCTCACCACGTTTTACAACCTGGATGTTGCAGTCATTGGAGAAGTTATCACCGATTCTGTTATCTACAGGAAGAAGAAGCTTCACGCCCTTCTCCTCTGCTTTCTTTATCATGTCAAGAGCATACTGAAGGTAATCATCCTCGCAGAGGGATGTTCCGATATGTCCGCCCATAGCCTTGGAGAATGTATAGGACATACCACCACCGATGATCAGTGTATCTACCTTGTCAAGAAGGTTGTTGATTACAGAGATCTTGCTGGAAACCTTAGCACCGCCAAGAATTGCTACGAATGGTCTCTCCGGATTGTTTACAGCGTTTCCGAGGAAATCGATCTCTTTCTGCATCAGATATCCTACAACTGCTGTTTTTACATATTTGGTAACACCTACGTTAGAGCAGTGAGCTCTGTGAGCAGTTCCGAATGCATCATTTACAAATACATCACAAAGAGAAGCAAGGTCTTCGCTGAACTTATCTTCATTCTTTGTCTCTTCTGCACGGTAACGTGTATTCTCAAGAAGAACTACATCGCCATCCTTCATCTCAGCTACAGCAGCTTTTGCGTTTGGTCCTACTACCTCAGGATCTGCTGCAAATTTCACTTCCTGTCCAAGAAGCTCAGAAAGACGAACAGCTACAGGTGCAAGAGAAAGCTCCGGTTTCGGCTCTCCCTTCGGTTTTCCGAGGTGGGAGCAGAGGATAACCTTTCCGCCGTCTGCGATCAGTTTCTTGATTGTAGGAAGAGCAGCTACAAGACGATTCTCGTCTGTGATCTTTCCATCCTGAAGCGGAACGTTAAAGTCACATCTTACAAGTACTCTCTGTCCTTTTACATTGATATCGTCAACACTTTTTTTGTTCAGCATTTCTATATCTCCTTAACTTTTATTTCTGCCGGAAGCAGATCAATAAGGGCGAGCGGTATTGTTGTCCGCTCTGTCAACAGTCATTTCCTCAGATATTCTTTTGTTTGATCTTTTGGAAAAAAAGGGCCCGGTCCTCTTCAGACCGGACCCTTTCTGAGTCTATTCTTCTACACTCGTTCGCTGAAAATTAAGCGTTCAGAAGGCTTCCGAAATGCTTGATTGTACGAACCATCTGGCTTGTGTAGGAGTTCTCGTTGTCATACCAGGAAACTACCTGAACCTCTGTTGTGCCATTCTCAAGTGGAAGTACCATTGTCTGAGTAGCATCGAAGAGGGAACCAAATCTCATACCAACGATATCGCTGGATACGATCTCATCCTCGTTGTATCCGAAGGACTCGTTAGAAGCTGCTTTCATAGCTGCGTTGATCTGCTCTTTTGTAACATTTCCTTCGACTACTGCTGTAAGGATTGTTGTAGAACCTGTTGGGGTAGGAACACGCTGTGCAGAACCGATAAGTTTGCCGTTAAGCTCTGGGATAACAAGTCCGATAGCTTTAGCAGCACCTGTGCTGTTCGGAACGATATTAACTGCAGCTGCACGGGATCTTCTCAGATCGCCTTTTCTCTGCGGTCCGTCAAGTGTCATCTGATCGCCTGTGTAAGCGTGGATTGTGCACATGATACCGGATTTGATCGGTGCAAGATCGTTAAGAGCCTTAGCCATTGGTGCAAGGCAGTTTGTTGTACAGGAAGCTGCGGAGATGATCTTGTCCTCGTTTGTAAGACCCTGATGGTTTACGTTGTAAACGATTGTCTTAAGGTCGTTTCCAGCCGGAGCGGAAATAACTACGTGCTTAGCACCTGCATCGATATGAGCCTGAGCTTTGTCTTTAGATGTGTAGAAACCTGTGCACTCAAGAACTACGTCTACACCGATCTCTCCCCATGGAAGCTCTGCAGCGTTAGCCTTAGCATAGATTTTGATCTCTTTTCCGTCTACTGTGATGGAATCCTCTCCTGCTTTAACTGTATCAGCAAGAGCATATCTTCCCTGTGTAGAATCATATTTTAATAAGTGAGCAAGCATTTTAGGAGATGTAAGGTCATTGATTGCTACAACCTCGAATCCCTCTGCTCCAAACATCTGACGGAATGCAAGACGACCGATACGTCCAAAACCATTAATTGCAACTTTTACTGCCATGATAAATTCCTCCTATGAATTGAATGGTGATTAAATCGTTCCTTTGTTAAAGAAACATCAACCTGTTTCATATTGTACCTAATTCCAAACAAAAATTCAAGAGCTATTTATAAAAAAGAACATTAAAATAAATATTAAGAAAATTTCTGAAAAATGTGCTATAATTCTCTGATAGAAAGTTCTGTCCTGCTGATTCCCAAAACGGATATCTATATTCCCGCTGGGAGTTTGACTTTCCCGGATTCATAACAGGCAGATACGATCATTGTCACAGAATATAAAAGCTTGAATATGGAGGTACAAAATGGACCAGAAAATTTTATGGGACTGCCATATGCACTCCTCTTTTTCCGCAGATTCCGATACACCGATGGAAGAAATGATCCAGACTGCCGCAGACCAGGGTCTCACGGGAATCTGTTTTACTGAACATTTTGATCCGGATTATCCCGATACTCCGGAAAATCTTGATTTTTCCCTGAACATCCCTGCATACCGCCAGAAACTTGAGAGTCTTGCGGATGCTTTTAAAGACCAGATCCAGGTTAACTTCGGGATCGAGCTTGGACTTCAGCCTCAGCTTGCAGAATCTTTTTCCGATCTTCTGAAAGAAGTTCCCTTTGATTTCGTTATTGGTTCCTCCCATGTGGTGCACGGATACGATCCTTATTATCCTTCTTATTTTGAGGGCCGTAAGGAATCCGCATGCTACATGGAATATTTTGAATCCATCCTGGAAAATATCGCTGCTTTTGACGAGATGGATGTGTACGGACATATCGACTATGTAGTACGTTATGGTCCAAATCAGAACCGTCAGTATTCTTATGGAAGATATAAGGAGATCCTGGACGAGATCCTACGGACATTGATCCGCAAAAATGTGGGAATCGAGCTGAACACAGGCGGTTATCACTACGGGCTTGGTGAACCGAATCCATGTGTCAATATTATCCGACGTTACCGTGAGCTTGGCGGTGAGATCATCACCATCGGTGCAGATGCCCATACTCCGGATAAGATCGGCTATGCTTTTGACAAGTCGGCTGATGTTCTCCGTGAATGTGGTTTTTCCTATTATGCTGTATTTAAAAACCGCCGTCCTGTTTTTCATAAGCTGTAGCTCTGTTTCTCTCTCCGGTGAGAGAGTTTACATTTTTATACCGAAAATATCATTTTATCTAAGGAGGAACTCTATATGTCAACAAAAAGACTCCAGAAAAAGAAAGCTGCCATGCAGGCAAAAAAAGAAAAGCAGCTGAAAAAAAATACCTCTGCTGCCGGCACCAGTTCCAGTGCTGCCAAATCTGTTGAAAATGCTAAAGCCGAAGTGAAAAAACTTGAAACCGTAAAGAAGGAAACGCTTAAAGTCGAAACTTCCAAAACTGAACCGATCAAAGTCGAGACTTCCAAGACCGAGCCGATCAAGGTTGAGACTTCCAAGACCGAACCGATCAAGGTTGAGACCTCAAAGACCGAGCCGATCAAGGTTGAGACTTCCAAGACCGAACCGATCAAGGTCGAGACTTCCAAGACCGAACCGATCAAGGTCGAGACTTCCAAGACCGAACCGATCAAGGTCGAGACTTCCAAGACCGAGCCGATCAAGGTTGAGACCTCAAAGACTGAACCGGCGAAAGTTACTACTTCCAAGACCGAGCCTCTGAAAGTCGAAACTTCCAAGGAGGACACAGCTTACGATGCCCTCTACGAGAAACGTCTGAAATACTACTACAATGATCTGAAATGGCTCTACTGTGAGCTGTTCCGCAATCATCCGGAAGTTGCCGGCACATTCTCAAGCCTCACAAAAAAGATGAAAGAAATCTACCGTGAGCGTTCTCTTTTCATGAAGGAAGCCGACCAGAACTGCGCTGCAGATCCTGACTGGTTCCGTAAGACTACTTTCACCGGAATGGCTGTAAATCCTGCTGACTTCGCAGATACTCTTTCCGGGCTGTCCGATAAGCTGGACTATATCAGCGAATGTAACGCAGACACTCTGTACCTGACAGATCTTTTCCAGGCAACCTCCAATTGCTCCCTTCGCATTATCCCGGAGATCGGAACCTCCGAAGATCTGTACACACTTGCAGCTAACTGTAGGAAAGCAGGTATCCGCCTGGCTCTTGAGATCCCGTTAAGTCTTTCTGTGGATGACCCACAGTCCGGTGCGCCATGTGTGCTCCAGACTCCGGCTTATTTCAATGCAATGCTTCTTCAGATCCTGGAGCTTGCAAATGAAGGTGCTTCTATATTCAGCCTTGGTGTCCTTCCGATGATGCCGGAAGAAAATCTCTGGAAGCTTCACTCTCTGCTGCGTATGACCCGAATGGTGTGTGAGATCGTATGCCCCGGAATTCTTCTCCTTGGCGAAACAGACCGCCCACCTGCAGAGGCTGCTGCATTTGGCGGAACTTCCGATATGCCGGAACTTCACATTGTAAACAGCACCCAGCTGATGTCCGATCTCTGGCATACCGTTGCCACAAAGGACACTGCCCTTCTCCGACGGGGAATCGACAGAGCTGCAGACCTTCCGCAGGCACCGGTATTCCAGAATTACCTCCGTAACCGCAACACGGTACGCTGGAATCTGGACTATGATTTCCTGAAAGGAAGCTTTATCACAGAAGGGCCTCACAGAGATTATCTGAATGAATTCCTGGCAGGTATTTTCCCTGATTCCTTTGCCCGGGGTGATATTTATGTGAATCCGGAAACCGAGGAATCGGAGCTCTGCGGAACAACCGCATCTCTTGCAGGAATCGAGCGTTTTGATTATGAAGGAAATATGGAGGGTGTCAGCCGGGGAATCCGCTATGACGTAGCACTTCATGCATTGCTTCTTTCCCTCCCCGGAATTCCGGTACTTCGAAGCGGTGACGAGGTCGGACAGCTGAATGACTACACCTATAAAGCCGACATTTCCAAAGCAGCTGATCCCCGCTGGCTCCACAACGGACGTTTCAACTGGGCACTTGCCCGGAACAGAGCCGATACCGAAACGATCCAGGGACGCATTTTCAACAGCCTTGAGCAGCTGGAATCCATCCGTGCCAGCCATCCGGTATTTGCACCTGAAGTTTCTGCACATACACTGGAAACCTGGGAAAAAGCTCTCCTTGCCCTGGTAAGAGAAACTTCTGAAGAAAAGCTGATCTGCATCTACAACTTCAGCGACCAGGATAAGGTAGCCTGGATCAACGAACAGGACGGTACCTACACAGATCTTCTCACAGGAGTTCAGAGAGACGCACAGGCTGTAGAGATCCCGGCCTTCGGATTTATCTGGCTTATGCACACAAAATAATAGCTTTGTCAGGCGGATATCCACAATCTGCATTCTCTACACAGCTCTGCACCGGATAACTGGATAACTGCTTCACAGTTTATTTGCAAAAAAGGACACTGCCATTTTCAACGGGCAGTGTCCTTTTTTATTTCTCATATTATTATTTTCTCAGTTTATCAATAAATGCAGCAAATTTCCCCTGTTCCCCACTATCCAGCGAACGACTGTAAATATTTCTGAGCCAGGCCGTGATCACATCGATCAGGATCGGAGAAAATGTCATCAGAAGGAACACCAGAATGATCATTCCGAATTCCAGCGATCCCAGTGTCAGAAGATTCTGCAGAACCACCGCCGCACCGAAAAAGATCACCTGCATACTGTAAATGATCACCTTTCGATACTTATTCAGAGGTGCGTAAACTGTCTTAAGTGCCGCCATATAATTCCATCCTGTTACAAGCACACAGGCTGTATTCAGCATAGCATTGGAATGGTATACATTCTGGCATACCAGCATCACACTGAACACACAGCCCGTGATGGTCACAGCAGCCGGAAATGCATTCATAAATACATGACGCAAAAATGTATGGTCAATCTTCTCATAATTATTCTCCTGTGCCAGAAGGAATGTAGGAATACCAACAGCACAGGCACTGATCAGAGACATCTGGATCGGCTCAAAGGGATAAGAATCCCCGAAGAAGATCGTGATCAGTGACAGCAACACGGAAAAAATCGTTTTGATCAGAAACATAGATGCCGCAGTACGGATATTATTTACAACCCGGCGTCCCTGATTCACAATTTCCGGCATTGCTGCAAAATTAGAATCCAGCAATACCACATTTGCAATATTCTTGGCCGCATCACTGCCCTCAGCCATGGCAATACTGCAGTCCGCCTCTTTAAGCGCCAGAACATCATTGACACCATCACCGGTCATGGCAACCGTATGCTTCTGAATCTGTAAAGACTTCACCATTGCCTGCTTCTGCTGAGGTGTTACACGCCCGAACACACTATATTCTGCAACTGCCTCGTCCATCTGTTCCTGGGTTGTGATGGTTGTTGCATCGATATAATGCTCAGCATTTTTAAGACCGGCACGTCTGGCAATGGCAGAAACCGTCACCGGATCATCACCGGAGATCACTTTCAGATCAACACCCTGACTTTCGAAATATGCCAGCGTATCCGGTGCCTCTGCACGGATCACATCTGTAATAAGCAAAAGTCCGACAGGTTCCAGTCCCTCCGGAAGCTCCGCTCCCTCACTCACATTTACACTATGGGCAAGAACCAGCACACGAAGACCTTCCTCTGCAAATCTGCCACAATACTCCATCAGCTCCGGGTTCCCTTCCGGAAAAAGAAACTGCGCTGCCCCCATCAGATAAGTACCTGTATCTGTAAATGCAGCTCCGCTGTACTTCCTGTCAGAAGAAAACGGGATCACATGATCCAGCTCCATATCCTGAGATACTTTAAATCTTGCCCTGAGTGCATCGGCAGTGGCATTCTGATCCTTCAGCACAGAAAGCAGATTTCCCATGATATGCTCGATCTCCCAGGTCTTCTCCGGATCTTCCTGACTATGTTTCTCCGGGTCAGCTTCTGACTTTTCCTGTAATACGAGATTCGCACTTCCATCCTCCTTTGCGATCGCATCTGTTGCTGAAACTGCAGAAGTCGCAGAACTCTCAGTTCCATTGCTGTTACCTTCGCCGGATTCAGGATCTTTTCCGGATATTTTCTCTGAAATCTCATCATACACCGGCGGATAGCTCTCCACCGCCTCCACACACATGGTACCCTCTGTGATAGTTCCTGTCTTATCCAGGCAGAGCGTATCCACGCGTGCAAGAGTTTCTATACAGTACAGCTCCTGCACCAGCGTCTTCTTCTGGGCCAGCTTCAGCGCACCCAGAGTCAGTGCCACACTGGTAAGAAGGACCAGTCCCTCCGGAATCATTCCCAGGACCGCTGCAACCATATTGACAACAGAATCCCGGATATTGTCTCCCACAAAATAATACTGTTTATAAAAAAGCAGCGCACCCATTGGTACGATAATGATACTGATCACCTTCAGAATGGCATTCAGGGAATTTCTAAGCTCTGAATTATGGCGTTTGAATTCCTTGGCCTCGCTGGTGATCCTTGACGCATAGTTGTCACTTCCCACATGGATGGTCTGGCAGCAGGCCTGTCCCGCCGTCACAAAGCTTCCGGAAAAAAGCTCATCTCCCGGATTCTTCGGAAGATTGTCTGCCTCACCGGTAAGCAGGGATTCATTGACCTCAAGACTTCCCTCCAGGATCTTCGCATCTGCCGGAACCTGTTCTCCGGCCTTCAGGAATATCAGATCATCGACAACCAGCTTCTCTGTAGAAATTTTCCATTTTTTTCCTTCACGCAGAACAACCGTCTTGGATTCTGTCAGGATGGCCAGCTTGTCAATCGTCTTCTTAGCACGGACCTCCTGAATGATCCCGATCACGGTATTAATAAAAATGATTCCTACAAACATGGAGTTTTTGTAGGAACCAACCAGCAGTACGAGAACCAGCAGCACCAGGTTCAGAAAATTGAAGAATGTCAACGTATTCTCCAGAATGATCTGCTTATATGTCCTGGTGTTGGGGTTTTCGTTATTATTTACCTGGCCCTGCGCAATTCTTTCCTGAACTTCTTCGTTCGTAAGTCCTGTCATGCTTCTTACTTACCTGTCCTTTCAATGGCTTACGGTTCTGTTCAACTGAAGCTTGCTCATGCCCCGGTTATGATCGTAAATAAAATGGATCAATACTCCTCTTCTGTATCCTCTTCACCCTCGTGGATATCAGACTTCGGTTTGGAAAGACCCTCGATCTTAATGTGATGTTTCTCTGCATAATCCCAGAGAGCTGCATGAATTGCTTCCTCAGCAAGCAGGGAACAGTGGATCTTTACCGGCGGAAGTCCGTCCAGAGCCTCCATAACGGCCTTGTTGGTTACTTCCATAGCTTCCTCAATGGTCTTGCCCATTACAAGTTCTGTTGCCATGCTGCTTGTTGCAACTGCTGCACCGCATCCAAATGTTTTAAATTTGCAGTCTTTGATAATATGAGTTTCGTCATCGATATCAAGGAATATTCTCATAATATCACCGCATTTTGCATTTCCTACAGTACCCACGCCACTTGCGTTCTCGATCTCACCGACATTACGTGGATGCTGAAAATGATCCATTACTTTTTCACTATACATTATTTTTTCCTCCTGGCAAGTATTTTTATTATTTTTTCTGCTTTTTAATAAAATCTTCATATAATGGAGACATGCTTCTTAAATTTGCAGTAATATCTTTCAGCTTATCTACTACAAAATCAACATCCTCCATTGTCGTCTCCTCGCTTAAGGTCATACGGAGAGATCCGTGTGCGATCTCATGAGGAAGACCGATAGCTAACAGAACGTGTGACGGATCCAGAGAACCGGATGTACATGCGGAACCGCTGGATGCACAGATTCCGAAATTATCAAGCATCAGAAGAAGTGACTCTCCCTCGATGAACTGGATGCTTACATTTACGTTGTTCGGAAGACGTTTTACTTTATCTCCATTGAGACGTACGTACGGGATCTCTGTGAGGATCCTGCTGATCATATGATCTCTGATCTCGATTTCTTTTGCAGTACGCTCTTTCATGGACTTGTTTGCACGCTCTGCTGCAAGACCGTATCCTACGATACCAGGAACGTTCTCTGTACCTGCACGACGTTTTCTCTCCTGTGCTCCGCCATGTACGAAGGAGCGGATCTTAACGCCCTTACGGATATAGAGGAAGCCGATTCCCTTCGGTCCGTTGATCTTATGTCCGCTGGAGCTGAGCATATCGATATTGAACTCATCTACATTGATCGGGATCTGGCCGAATGCCTGAACAGCATCTGTATGGAACAGGATTCCATGCTCATGTGCGATCTGTCCGATCTCTTTCAGCGGCTCAAGAGTACCAATCTCATTGTTTGCAGCCATAACAGAGATCAGGATGGTCTCCGGTGTGATGGCTTTCTGAAGCTCATCCAGGTCAATGAAACCATTCTCATCTACATCCAGGTATGTGACCTTGGCACCACGCTCTTTTTCAAGGTACTCGCAGGTATGAAGGATGGCATGATGCTCGATCTTTGTTGTGATGATATGGTTTCCTTTATTTTTATATGCCTCAAAGGTCGCTTTCAGAGCCCAGTTATCAGACTCGGAACCACCTGCAGTAAAATAGATCTCCTCTTTTTTGGCTCCGATCACATCTGCGATCTGCTGTCTTGCCTTTGCGATGGCAGCCTTGCTGTTTGCCGCAAAATCATAAACGGTTGAAGCATTTCCATAAAACTCTGTAAAATACGGCAGCATAGCCTCCACAACTTCCGGTGCGGTCTTTGTGGTAGCCGCATTGTCCAGATATATCATTTTTCCCATTTTCTTTTCCTCCTGTTCAGGATAATTATTTTTCGTGTATTCTCCGGCTTTCTTCGATCAGCTCACTGAGCATCAGGGTATCCACTGCATCTGTGATGCTGTCGTTGATCCTCTTCCACACTAATTTAGCCACGCAGAGATCAGAACCCTGGCAGCCACCGTCACCTTCTGTTCCCGGACATGTTGCAGCCTCCAGGCCACCCTCCAGGACACAAAGGATATCTCCCACTGAAATCTCTTCTGCCGGTCTTCCAAGGAAGTATCCTCCGGCTGCACCGCGGACACTCTTCACAAGGCCCGCTTTCTTCAAAAGTGCCATCAGCTGCTCCAGATAGCTGACTGATATATTCTGACGGCCCGCAATACTCTGAATCGAGACCGCTTCTTTTTCACTGTAAAGACCAAGGTCTATCAAAGCCTTAAGTCCGTATTTTGCTCTTGTTGACAGTTTCATCCGCTCACCTCTTTTTCAATTCCCAGTGTTTTCCTCGGATTTCATGTTTACTCTATCAGAAACATATGGTTCTGTCAAGACTAACTTCTTCATATACTGACAAAAAAGACTCAAGGTTATCCATGTCAAAAAAAATATTTCTCAAAGGAACCCTGATTCTTGCCTGCACAGGCCTTATCAGCCGTATCGCAGGTTTCTTTTATAGAATATTCCTCTCCCATGCCATTGGTGCGGAAGGTCTTGGTTTGTATCAGCTGGTTCTTCCTCTCCAGGGACTTATGGCCGCTTTGTCCTATACAGGGATCCAGTCTGCCCTTTCACGCCTGATCGCGTCCAGACTTGCCCTTCAGGAGAAAAAGGAGGCACGTTTTTCGCTGGTCACAGGAACACTTATGGCTGTCTTTTTTTCTGCTGCAGCCGGTTTTCTGCTTTTTCAGCACGCATATTTTTTTGCTTCCGCAATTCTGAAAACACCGCAGACTGCCGGTCTTCTTCGCATAACAGCTGTCAGTATTCCTCTCTGTGCCATTCATTCCTGCATTGACAGCTATTATTATGCCCGGAAAAAAGCCTCTGTTCCGGCAGCCGTGCAGCTTTCGGAGCAGTCTGCACGGATCGGCACTACCTATATCCTGTATCTGATCTTTCTTTCCGAAGGACGTCCGATCACTGCATTGATCGCAGCGGGAGGTTCCCTTGCCGGAGAGACTGCCGCTTCGCTGGTGTCGCTGCTGGTAGTTTCCTTTCATTTCGGAAATCACCCTGTACACGAAAAGACTCCCGTCAGGATCTTTCCGCTGATAAAGGACCTTTTCACACTGTCTTTTCCCATTTCCCTGAACAGGATCCTTCTGACACTTCTCGGCAGCATAGAAGCGGTCCTGATCCCACAGATGCTTCTGCGTTCCGGCATGACAGCCTCAGACTCACTGAAGATCTATGGAATCTTTACAGGAATGGCACTGCCCCTGCTCCTGTTTCCTTCCACACTTACGTCTTCCGCCGCTGTAATGCTGATGCCTTCCATCGCACAGCTTGATGCACTGGGAAAGCAGCAGCAGATCCGCCGTGTCACAGATCAGACCTTTTTTCTGTGCATGTTCCTGGGATTTCTATGCGGAAGCGGATTCTTTCTTTTTGGCCCATTCCTCGGAACATTGCTTTTTCACAGCCAGACTGCCGGAACCTACATACGGTATCTGTCTTTTATCTGTCCTTTTCTTTATACAAACACCATGCTCACCAGCATCCTGCAGGGACTTGGAAAACCGGGGCTCTGTCTGATCCACAGTATTGCCGGCATTCTCATCCGTATTTTCTCCGTTGTTTTTATAATTCCGGCAACAGGGATACGAGGCTATTTTTACGGAATTTTTCTGGGTGAGCTGCTGCTTACTCTTCTACACGTGAAAGCGCTAAAATTTCCCTATCGACAATCGGCCAATAATCGTTTATAATAAATAATTAAAATGTCTATAGTTATGGAGGAATGAAGTACTATGAGTTTTGAATTCATAAAAAAACTGCCAACTCCTGAGGAAATCCGCAATCAGTATCCGCTCGATGCTGAACTTCAGGCGCTCAAGGAGAAACGCGATGCTGAGATTCGCGACGTTTTCACCGGAAAATCCGATAAATTCCTCGCTATCATCGGACCATGTTCTGCAGATAACGAAGATGCCGTATGCGATTATCTTTTAAGACTTCGCAAAGTTCAGGAAAAGATCGAGGATAAAGTCCTTATCATCCCGCGTGTTTACACAAACAAACCACGTACGACCGGTGAAGGATACAAGGGAATGGTCCATCAGCCGGATCCTGAAAAAAAACCGAACCTTCTTGCCGGACTGATCGCGATCCGCAAGATGCACATGCGTGCTATCCGCGAAAGTGGCTTCACCTGTGCAGATGAGATGCTTTACCCGGAGAACTACCGTTATCTCTCTGATCTGCTTTCCTACGTTGCTGTAGGCGCACGTTCTGTTGAAGATCAGCAGCACAGACTCACTGTCAGCGGCATGGATGTTCCGGCTGGTATGAAGAATCCTACCAGTGGTGACTACAGCGTTATGCTGAACTCCATTGTTGCAGCACAGGGTGCTCATCGTTTTATTTACAGAAGCTGGGAGGTTGAGACCACCGGTAATCCACTCTCTCACGCAATCCTTCGTGGTGCAGTAAACAAGCATGGGGAAGCGATCCCGAACTACCATTACGAGGATCTTCGTCTTCTCTATGACAAATACCATGCAAAGAACCTTGCCAACCCGGCAGTGATCGTGGATACCAACCACTCCAACTCCAACAAGCATTACGAGCAGCAGGTTCGTATCGCAAGTGAGGTTCTTCACAGCCGTCAGGTAGATCCTGAGCTTCACTCAATGGTAAAGGGTCTCATGATCGAGAGCTATATCGAACCAGGCAACCAGAAGATCGGTGGAGATCACATCTACGGAAAATCCATCACAGATGCCTGCCTTGGTTGGGATGAGTCTGAGAAGCTGCTTTACACGATCGCTGAAAATTGCTAAGTTCTGTCTGATCTGCACTTCAGGGAACAGACATTTGTGATCATTCTACAATTTATGTTCAAAAAAAGAACCGGCATTCTTCCATTTTGGAAGCTGCCGGTTCTTTTTTGAACGCGTTTTTTATATTATTTCTTACAGATCAATGCCTCGGATGTGCTTTCATATATACGTCTCGCATTTTCGCAACGCCAAAATTCAGATAGACCTGTGTGGTGGAAATATCCGAATGTCCAAGCATTTCCTGCACACTCTTCACGTCCGCTCCATTCTGCAGCATATGTGCGGCAAAAGAATGTCTCAGTGTATGCGGCGTGATATCATGCTGGATCCCGGCTTCCTCTGCATATCCCTTCAGAACCTTCCAGAATCCCTGTCTGCTCATGGATTTTCCTGAACAGTTGGTAAAAAGACTCTCCGTCTCATTTTCTTTCACAAATTTTCCACGGGCTTCCTTCAGATATTTCTCCATGGCTGTTTTGCATACATTTCCTATCGGAATCACCCGTTCCTTATCCTCATCGTGACAGACTACATAACCAAGCCGCAGATTGAGATCCTCCAGATTCAGCCGCAAAAGTTCACTGACACGCATTCCTGTAGCATACAAAAGCTCCAGCATGGCACTGTCCCGGATTCCCTTCGGTGTATTCAGATCCGGCTGTTTCAAAAGGCGGTCTACCTCATCCACAGTAAGGATCTCCGGCATCCGCTTCTCAACCTTGGGCGGCTTCAGTTCCAGAGACGGATCCCTCTCGATCCTGTTCTCCTGATAAAGATACTGAAACAAGGCACGGATAGATGCTACATTTCTGGAGATCGTTGAGGAAGCGAACTGTCCTCTCTCCATATAGCTGAGATAGCCTTCCAGCTCCAGTTCTCCTACATCTCGGATATCATAGATCCCACGATCTGCAAAATACACTGCCATCTTCTTCAGGTCTCTCTGGTAAGATACTTCTGTATTATGTGACGTCCTTTTTCTATTATGTAAATATGTAATGAATTCCCGTATCTCTATGTCCATTTCTCTGCATCCCGTTTCTCTAAAATCATACTCGTTTATGACTGAATTATACTGTGAATTTTACATAAAATCAAACAGTTTTTCATCGTAAAACCGCACAATTTCAACACTTTCCGGCACAAACCACCAAATATCGCAGATTTTATGGAAACCATCACTAGATATTGTGGAAATTTTCCTCAAAAAAATTTCAGGCCCTTTATAACTTTTTCTACGATCCAGGGATTCAGAAAACTTTCTGCAAGGATTCCTCCTGTATACAGCAGAAAAACTGTGATCCCCTGCCGAAAATAAGCCCCTGTTTTCTGCGGCACAAGTCCATAATTTTTCCAGATCCCATACGATTGTCTGTATACGATACCTGCAAGATAAAAATACGCCGGAATATAGACCAGATACTGCGGCATCAGAAGTCCGGCGCCGGCCACACCGCCATAAATACCAAATTCCAGAACCGATAATGCCAGGATCATTCCTGTCTCCATTCCCAAAAACAGCATATATGCGACCGTCAAAGGCACTCCGAATATTGTAAATCCGCATAAAAACAACAGAAGAAAAAAACCTCCTCTTCGTCGCAGCACTTCCAGGAAATAAGCTCCGCCGGAAATATCTTTTCCTGCAAAGCTGCGGATCAGATAAAAAGAAGCCAGGGTTTTCTGCTTCCACTCCATTTTCCAGATCAGATTCGGCAACACATTTCCCGCAAAAACTCCGGTCATAAAAAGAAGCTCCGCCGGAAAACGTCCGGCATTTTTCCACTTCCGGTTCTCTGTCTTACTCTCCATTTACTCACCCTGTACCAGTTTACGCCTGTTTTTCCGGTAATATGACCGTTTTTTCCACATGACAAAAAAAGGCCGGCCAGCTAAAAAGCTGTCCGGCCTTTGGTATTTCCAGAACTTTCTTCCATTGAAAGCTTATTTTGCGTAGTCAACCGCTCTGCTTTCACGGATCACATTAACTTTGATCTGTCCAGGATACTCAAGCTCTGCCTCGATCTGCTTTGCAATATCTCTTGCAAGGAGAACCATATCTGCATCACTTACATGATCCGGCACGACCATAACACGAATTTCTCTTCCTGCCTGAATAGCAAAAGATTTCTCTACGCCCTTGAATTCATTGGTGATATCCTCAAGCTGTTTCAGACGATTGGTATAGGTTTCCAAGGTCTCACGTCTTGCTCCAGGTCTTGCTGCGGAAATTGCATCAGCAGCCTGTACAATACACGCGATCAGAGATTCCGGCTCCACATCACCATGATGAGACGCAACCGTGTTGATAACGATCGGGGACTCCTTGTATTTCTTACAGAGATCCACACCGATCTGAATATGAGAACCTTCTACCTCATGGTCAATGGATTTACCAATGTCATGAAGAAGTCCGGCACGCTTGGCCATACGCACATCCACACCAACTTCTCCTGCAAGAAGTCCGGAAAGCTGTGCAACCTCAATTGAATGTCTCAGAGCATTCTGTCCATAGCTTGAACGGAATTTCATACGTCCAAGAAGCTTCAGAAGTTCCGGATGGATTCCATGTACCCCTACATCCATGGCAGCATTCTCACCGTCTTCCCGGATCTGTGCTTCCACTTCTTTCTGGGCTTTCTCTACCATCTCTTCAATTCTTGCCGGATGGATACGTCCATCCACGATCAGTTTCTCAAGAGCCACTCTGGCGATCTCTCTCCTGATCGGATCAAATGCGGAGAGTACCACTGCCTCCGGTGTATCATCAATGATCAGATCCACACCGGTAAGTGTCTCAAGTGTACGGATGTTACGGCCTTCACGACCGATGATCCTTCCCTTCATTTCATCACTTGGAAGCTGTACCACAGAAATCGTTGTCTCGGAAACATGATCCACTGCACATTTCTGAATGGCATTGACTACATATTCCCTGGCTTTCTTATTGGCATCTTCCTTGGCTCTGTTCTCAAGCTCTTTATAGAGTCTTGCAACATCCACCTTTACGTCATCTTCTACAGATTTCAGTAATTCTTCTTTTGCCTGTTCGGAGGTAAGACCTGAAACTCGTTCCAGTTCCTGTACTCCTTTTTCCTCAAGTTCATTTACTCGTTTTTCTTTTTCTTGTAACTCGTTAAATTTCGCTGTACATTCCAGCTCACGCTTCTCCACTGCATTGGCTTTTTTGTCAACAGATTCCTCTTTTGACAAAACTCGCTTTTCGTATCTCTGCAGCTCGTTTCTCCGTTCCTTGGTTTCCCTTTCCAGTTCATTTTTGGTTCGCAGAGATTCTTCCTTTACTTCAAGTAAAGTTTCGCGTTTCTTGGTCTCTGCTGCTTTCAATGCTTCATCAAGAATATTCCTTGCCTTATCCTCTGCTGTACCTATGATTTCCGCATCCTTGCGTACTTTCTTGTCAACAGCAACCTTGCAAGTAACAGGAACTGCAATAAGTAGCGTGACTACCACAGCGACAATAACACCGATAATTGTGCCTGCCACAGGAGCACCTCCTTATTTAGTTTTCATTGTACAAATACAACAATACAAGTTTAGCTGTTTTTCACATTTATGTCAAGTTTTTCTCATGAAAAAGCAGATTTTGGTTAGCATATATAAACTGGCTCTTTTTCTCCGCAGAGTTATTCCATATCACGGTTCACCCGGATGTTCATTTCTTCCAGGGTATGGGAAATATCCTCATACCGGAACGCTCGTCTGGCCAGATACCCATACAGCCTTCGCATCTGTCCTTCATCAAGCTCTGTGTCCGGCGCATATTTCTTCTCGATCGTCCTGCGTAATACCTCCCGCTCGTCCGGTTCCATAAGCTCTTCCATCTCATTCCAGGCATCCAGGGCAATCTGACGGTCCACACCCTTTAACTGAAGTTCCGAGAGGATCTTCTGACGGCTCCTGGTTTCCATGCGGAAGGAGATATAGGTTCTGGCATAACGGGCATCGTTGATATACCCATAGGACTTCACATAAGCAATGGCATCTTCTACTGCCTCCGGTGAAAATTCAGCCTGACGGAGTTTATCCGTCAGGCCTTTCTCTGTGCGGTCCATATGTTCCAGAAGCCGCATGGCTTTCTTTCTTGCACGGTTTCGTTCTTCCAGATCCAGCATGGATTACTCTTCCTTCTCTGTATCTTCTGCCTGTACTGCTGCTTCTGCTGTCTCATCTGCCGGATCCAGATGATAATGTACACGAACCTTCTTCTCGATCTCATCGCGGATCTCCGGATGCTCTCTCAGGAATAATTTGGCATTCTCACGTCCCTGTCCGATCTTATCCCCTTCATATGCATACCAGGCTCCGCTCTTGTTTACGATGGAACATTCTGCAGCCAGATCCAGGATATCTCCCTCTCTGGAAATACCGGTTCCGAACATGATATCAAACTCTGCCTGCTTAAATGGCGGAGCCACCTTGTTCTTAACTACTTTCACACGGGTGTGGTTTCCAACCATCTCACCACCCTGCTTCAATGTTTCCACACGGCGTACATCCATACGGACAGATGCATAGAATTTCAGCGCACGTCCACCGGTTGTAGTTTCCGGATTGCCAAACATCACTCCAACCTTTTCACGAAGCTGGTTGATAAAGATCACCACGCAGTTGGACTTGCTGATAACAGCCGTCAGTTTACGGAGTGCCTGTGACATCAGACGGGCCTGCAGACCTACATGGCTGTCTCCCATATCTCCTTCGATCTCAGCCTTGGGGACCAGGGCTGCAACAGAGTCCACGATCACGATATCCACAGCACCGGAACGTACCATAGTCTCTGTGATCTCCAGCGCCTGCTCTCCGTTATCCGGCTGTGAAATATAAAGGTTGTCGATATCAACACCTATACTCTTGGCATAAACAGGATCAAGAGCATGCTCCGCATCGATAAATCCTGCAATTCCGCCTCTCTTCTGCACTTCAGCGACCATATGTAAGGCTACCGTTGTCTTACCACTGGACTCCGGCCCGTAGATCTCCACGATACGTCCCTTGGGAACACCACCTACACCAAGGGCGATATCCAGGCTTAAGCATCCTGTGGGAACTGCCTCCACCTGCATATGGGAACTGGAATCTCCAAGCTTCATGACAGAGCCTTTACCGAACTGTTTCTCAATATTTCCAAGAGCCGCTTCCAGCGCCTTCTGCTTCTCTTCACTGATCATTATGTAATCTCCTATTCTTTATTCTCTTTCTAATCAGGTTTCTTTTAATCCGAACCTTTGTTCGTGTTTTCTGTATTACATAGTATTATAAAACGGAATGATTGTCAATAAGATACTTGAAAATCCCTCTTTTTTTTTGTTGACAGGATCTCTGAAAATCCGACAAAAAGCTTCCCATACATGATTTCTTTTTCCTCTCTGAATGCAAAAAAGCAGATAAAAAGATTTCCCTCTTCATCTGCTTTTTATGCAATATATTTCCTGTCACTGATCGTTGGTCAGCTTCAGTTTGTCCAGAATATAGAATACAAGGCTTAATGCCATGGCAACCACACATGCCAGCACCATACCGGTAAGCTCAACATTTCCAAGCTTCAGGGCAATTCCGGAAAGACCTACAACAAAGACAACGCTTGTCAGCGTCAGATTTCTGGACTTGCTGTAATCCACGTGATTGTCAACCAGCATACGAAGGCCTGAGGTTCCGATCATTCCGTAAAGAAGGAAGGAAATCCCACCGATCACCGGACCGGGAATGGTACTGATCAGGGCTGCCAGTTTACCAAGGAAGGAACAGCAGATAGAAAGCACTGCCGCACCACCGATCACCTGTACACTGTAAACCTTTGTCACTGCCATGACACCGATGTTCTCACCGTAAGTAGTTGTCGGCACAGAACCAAGGCATCCGGAAACTGTGGTAGAGAAGAAATCTGCAAACAGGGATCTGTGGAGACCCGGATCTTTCAGAAGATTTCTTCCAACGATCTTTCCGGTTACGATCTGATGGCCGATATGCTCGGAGGTTACCAGAAGCAATGCCGGAAAGATCGTCATAATGGCCTCAAAATTAAATTTCGGAGATGTAAAGTTGGGAAGAGCCAAAAATGCCGCTTCCCTTACCTGTGTAAAATCCAGAAGCCCGCATGCACCTGCTGACACATATCCCGCAATGATCGCGATCAGGATCGGAATAACAGAAAGGAAGCCCCTGAACAGGATCTGCCCGAATACCGCAACTCCAAGTGTGACCAGAAATACGATCACATTCTTCGGATCTACCTTCTCGTCCAGAAGTCCTGCCGTACTTGCTGCATTTCCCGCAAGTTCCAGACCGATCAGTGCCACTACCGGTCCCATTGCCGCTGTAGGAAGCACGATATCAATCCAGTCTGTTCCGCACTGGCGGACGATCAATGCCACGCACATACCAGCAATACCCAGAACAACGAAACCACCAAGGGCATACTCATATCCATACTTGCTGATCACCAGAAGAGCCGGTGAAAGGAAGGCAAAACTGGAGCCCAAATAAGCCGGTGCCTTTCCTTTTGTGATGAAAATAAAAAGGAGTGTTCCCACACCATTCATCAGAAGCACAATAGCCGGACTGATACCAAAAAGGAATGGCACCAGTACGGATGCTCCGAACATGGCGAACATGTGCTGGATACTTAACGGTATCAGCATCTTTGCAGGTACTTTTTCTTCGACCTGTATGATTCTTTTTTCCACTCTCAAATCCTCCTGTTTTTTATTATCTCACAGATTATAGCACAGGTTTTCACATCGTGGGAGATTTTTTACACAAATATGCAGATATTGTGTGTTATACTGTTATTATCTCCGTAAAAACAGGCGGATTCCATAAATACAGCTGCCGTCTGTTCCGGAAGGAATTTTTCAGAAAGGAATATTCTTCTATGAAAGCATACCAACGACTTCTATCCTATGTAAAAATATCCACACCCAGCAATGAAGAAAGCTCTTCTTCCCCCTCTTCCCAGTGCCAGTTTGACCTGGCCCGGCTTCTTGTGGAGGAACTGAAAGGCCTTGGGATCTCTGATGTGTCTCTGGATGAACACTGTTACGTTTATGCACATCTTCCTGCTACAGAAGGTCTGGAGCACTGCAAAGCACTGGGCTTTATCGCTCATATGGATACAGTTTCCGATTTCTGCGACCATGCAGTCACACCGGTGGTCACAGAAGATTACGATGGAAAAGAGCTCCCTCTCGGCACAAGCGGCAGAACTCTTTCCCCGGAAATGTTCCCCCATCTTGCTTCACTTGCCGGGCGTACCCTGATCACCTCAGACGGAACCACGATCCTGGGCGCAGACGACAAGGCCGGCATTGCAGAGATCCTCACTGCGCTGGAGCATATCCTTACGGAAAAAATACCTCACGGACCTCTCTGCGTTGCTTTTACTCCGGATGAAGAGATCGGCATGGGACCGGCCCACTTTGATGTAAAAAAATTCGGTGCGGATTATGCATATACCCTGGACGGTGATACGGAAGGCGAGATCCAGTACGAAAACTTTAACGCCTGCAGTGCAAAAGTAACCTTCCAGGGTGTTAATGTACATCCCGGTTCTTCCAAAAATACTATGATCAACGCAGCCCTCGTTGCCATGGAATTTAACTCCATGCTTCCGGCAGCGGACACTCCCAGGAATACAGAAGACTACGAAGGATTTTTCCATCTGTGTTCCATGAAAGGAGATGTTTCCCAGGCTGAGCTTCAGTATATTGTCCGGGATCACGATGCCGCTTCTTTTGAGATCCGTCAGAAAACGCTTACACATATCACGGAGATCCTCAATGAAAAATGGGGGGAAGGTACCGTAACTCTTACCATCACCCAGCAATACCGCAATATGAAAGAGATCATCGATACCTGCCCATGGCTGATATCTCTGGCAGAGGAAGCCTGCCACAGCTGCGGTGTCACACCGCTGATCCTGCCTATCCGCGGCGGCACAGACGGTGCACAGTTAAGCTTTATGGGACTGCCCTGCCCGAATCTCGGAACCGGCGGACATGCCTATCACGGGCCTTATGAGCATATTACAGCAGAAGGAATGGATGCCGCTGTGAACGTTACTCTGGAGATCATAAGACTGTTTTCACAGAAAAAAGGCTAAAAGGAATCCATTCTTCAAAAGCCTGCATTTCCAGAGAACTGATATAATAAAAAAATACTCACAGATCCTCCGGCTGGAAATCTGCCGGAACAAATCTGTGAGTATTTTTTCCTGTGCTAGCTGTGTTCACTTTGAGTTCTGCACCGAATAACTGTATTGCCGTTTACTGATCGGACTTACAGATCAGATAATCTTCATCATTCTCGCCAGCTTCTTCATATATCTTCCACCAGGCATCATACCCAGCTCATCTTCACCGGGCTTGCTTACAAACAGATATACAATAAAGTATACACCTGCTGCCAGCATCACGGAAATACCAAGACAGATCACATTGGAATGGATCAGTGCATACAATCCGTAATACACCACTCCCGCAACAACCCCCATCGGGATAGATGCCAGGAACGGGCTTAAATAAGCACTTCTCCACGGATTCTTATAGCCCATATATTTCTTGATGGAACGGTCATTGAGAAGACACATCACAACTGCATAAACGATCTGGGCGATGACAATGGTATAAACACCAAGATTGGTAAATACCAAAAGCAGGGCCATGGCTATCACATCTGCCACCAGTGCAATGGCTGCATGGATCATCGGGAGCTTCGGCTTGCCGATTCCCTGAAGTACACCGTTGGTGATATTGGAGTTGCCATTCAGGATAATGGTGATTCCTCCCAGGATCAGAAGCTGTCCGCCTACGCCATTGGTTCCCGGGAAGATCAGTCTCGTGATCGGTCCGGAAAGAACTGCAAGACCTACTGCCGCCGGAATGGAGATCAGCATACTGATCCATGTGGCACGGTCTGTCTTCATATTTGCACCTTCAATATCGTGCATTGCATAATGCGCGGAAACCTCAGGGATCATAGATGTCGGTGCTGTACTTGCCAGGGTAAGCGGGATATTGATCAGCGTCATATAATATCCGTACTCGGAATACAAGGTCTGGATCACGTCCTTGGCAGCACCCTTGATATCCATGATACCGGAATACATATAGCTGTTGATATATCCGTTTACATTATAAATAAAAGCACTGAGAATGATCGGCATGATGATGAGCACGATATTACTCATTACATGACCCATACTCTCATTTATAGAATGGCGGTCATTGACGATCCTTTTCCGGATGATCTTACGGTTTACCCCATAAACGATCAGCATAAAGATCAGCGCGGAAGCCACACCTGCTCCGGTACCCATGGTAGCACCTGCCGCACCCCAGCGATGGACCAGATCCATATCTCCTGTTGCGGAAAAATGCTGGATAAATACATGTGACATCAGAAGCGCAAAGGTTGCCACAAAGATCTGCTCAATGATCTGCGAGATCGATGTAGGCATCATATTGCGGTATGCCTGGAAATATCCACGGAATACACCGCAGAGACCGGACATGAAAATTGTGGGCGCAAGCATCTGCAGTGCCAGACGGGCGTTAGCCATACTGTCCGGAACCAGGATCCCTGCACCAAATACACAGATCAGCGCCACGATACCGCCGGCAACTGCCGCATAGATCAGTGCACCGTAAAATACCTTCTGTGCATCCTTATATCTGTGAAAAGCGATCTTCTCCGCCATGATCTTGGATACAGCCTGAGGAATACTGAAGGACGCGATCATCAGCAGGATAAAATATACATTCTGTGCAAACTGGAAAAGTGCAAAGCTCTGACTTCCCAGTGTAGTTGAAAGCGGACTCTTGTACAGCATTCCGATGATCTTGGAGATCAGCGCCGCAACCATAAGAAAAGATGCGTTTTTCACAAGTGTGTTATCATTTTTTTTACCCATTTTACTTTCCTTAACTTAAATATTCTCAATCTGCCAGTCAACAGGTTCTACCCCATTGGCTTTCAAAAATTCATTAGCCTTGCTGAAATGCTTGCATCCGAAAAATCCCCGGTAGGCAGAAAGGGGACTTGGATGTGGTGCTTCCAGGATCAGATGCTTCGGATTATGAAGCATGGATGCCTTCATCTGAGCAGGCCGCCCCCAGAGAAGAAACACGATCGGGCGATCCTCCTGGTCCAGGATCCGGATGGCCGCATCGGTAAACTGTTCCCAGCCGATCCCTCTGTGGGAATTGGCCTGATGTGCACGTACAGTCAGCACTGTGTTCAAAAGAAGCACGCCCTGCTTTGCCCATTTTTCCAGATTACCGTTGTTTGGGATATAACATCCCATATCATCCTCAAGTTCCTTATAAATATTCACCAGAGATGGCGGTGTTTCCACACCTTTTTTTACGGAAAAGCAAAGCCCATGAGCCTGTCCGTCATTGTGATAGGGGTCCTGTCCCAGGATCACAACCTTTACCTGATGCAGAGGCGTAAAATGAAACGCATTGAACATATCTTCCGGCGGCGGAAAAATCTTTCTTGTTCTGTATTCTGTCATCACGGTTTTATAAAGTTTGGCATAGTAGGGCTGATGAAACTCACCTTTCAGTGCCTCCTGCCAGTCTCCTGCTATAGGAGCCATATCTATCACCTCTCATCCAACTTATCTTCTCACGGAAATTCCTTTTTCCGCAAGGTAATCCTTCACTTCCCGGATCTCCAGCTCTTTGTAGTGGAACAGAGATGCTGCCAGTGCCGCATCTGCTCCGCCTTCTGTCAGTGCATCATAAAAATGCTCCAGGGTTCCGGCACCACCGGAGGCGATCACCGGGATGGAAACCGCATCTGCAACGGCTCTTGTAAGTTCAATATCATACCCGGCCTTGGTTCCGTCACAGTCCATGCTGGTAAGAAGGATCTCACCTGCGCCAAGTTCTTCCACCTTCTTTGCCCATTCAAGAGCATCAATACCGGTATCCAGTCTTCCGCCATGTTTGTAGATATTCCAGCCGCCATCCTGTCTTCTCTTGGCATCAATGGCAACTACTACACACTGGCTTCCGAATTTCTGTGCGGCCTCATGGATCAGCTCCGGACGGTCGATAGCTGCGGAATTTACAGAAATCTTATCTGCACCTTCACGGAGAAGCTTCCGGAAATCATCTACGGTACGGATTCCTCCGCCTACGGTAAACGGGATAAATACGTTGGCTGCAACAGCTCTTACCATATCCACCACGGTATCACGCTCCTCGCAGGAGGCAGTGATATCAAGAAAAACAAGCTCGTCCGCACCGGCTGCATCGTAAGCTTTGGCAATTTCCACCGGATCTCCGGCATCCTTAAGATCAACAAAATTCACGCCTTTTACTACACGTCCTTTATTTACATCCAGACATGGAATGATTCTTTTTGTAAACATGATTATGCCTCCTTTCCGGTGCCTGACTCAAGTGCCGCAAAATTCTCAAGGATCTTCAAGCCCCACCGGCTGCTTTTTTCCGGATGGAACTGACACGCAAATACATTTCCCTTCTCCACAGACGCATGGATGCATGTGCTGTACTGAGTGGTCGCTTTCACGATCTCTTCCTCCTCTGCCTGAAGATAATAGGAATGTACAAAGTAAACGTATGTGTTTTCCGGAATACCCTTAAATAATCTTCCGCTGTTCTGAATATGCAGGGAATTCCAGCCCATATGCGGAATCTTCAGTCCCGGACTTGGCGGGATGCGCAGGATTTTCCCCTTCAGGATTCCAAGACCTTCCACTCCTGGTGTCTCATCACTGCTCTCAAAAAGCAGCTGCAGTCCCAGGCATATCCCAAGAAAGGGCGTTCCCTTTTCCACGATCTCATGTATTACCGGAACAAGTCCGTATTTTTTGAGATTTTCCATAGCATCACCAAAGCTTCCAACTCCCGGAAGAATTACTTTATCTGCTTTCAGAAGCACCTGGGGATCTCTTGAGACGACAGTCTCCTGTCCCAGATACTGAAGTGCTTTTTCCACACTTTTGATGTTTCCTGCATCGTAGTCAATGATTCCTATCATAATAATGCTTCCTCCTGCTCTTTTGTATCTCGATATTCCTCTCTCACCTTCGATTTACATTGCTTTAGTATAACGCAAAAACAGGCGGTTGCAAAGACTTTTCTCTGCTGCCGCCCATTTTTTCACATTATCACGGTAAAGTTTTATTATTTCCGGTCCAGTGTAAACCAGAATTCCACACCATTATCAAAGTTCTGTACGCCATATTCCTGGTTCATGCTTTCCATAATGGCCTTTACAATGGATAAACCGATACCGCTTCCGCCGTATTCCCTGGTTCTCGCTTTATCAACTTTATAAAATTTATTCCAGAGATTCGGTACATCTGCCTCAGGGATCGGAGTCCCTGTGTTAAACACACTGATCTTCACACGGTTACCCTCATCCTGCAGCTTGATCTCGATTTCTTTCTCTCCCTCCAGATGGTTCAGGGCATTGCTTACATAGTTTGTCACAACCTCTTCGATCTTAAACTCATCGGCCCATACATAAACCGGCTTCTCCGCCTCAAAGATCACTTTTGCATTCTTCTGTCCGATCATGATATTCATGGTCTGAAGCACGCCGCGGATCAGGGATACGATATCAAACCGCTCCATTACAACTGCATCTTTGCCGGATTCCAGCTGATTCAGTGTGAGAAGATTTTTTACCAGTTTATTCATCTTGGAGGCTTCATCCATAATGACATCGCAATAGAACTCTCTGCTCTCAGGATCATCAGAAATATTTTCTTTTAAGCCTTCTGCATAGCCCTGGATCAGGGCAATGGGAGTTTTCAGTTCATGGGACACGTTATCCAGAAATTCCTTTCGCATCTTGTCGATCTTGATCTTGTCCTCAATGTCACGCTGCAGTTCATTATTTGCAGATTTCAGTTCACTGATGGTAGTCTCCAGCTGTGAGGACATCCGGTTGAAATTATCTCCCAGAACATCGATCTCATTGCCGACCTTGCTCTCGTATTTTGCCTCAAAATCCAGATCTGACATTTTTCTGGAAAGTTCCGTAAGCTCACTGATGGGACGGGTGATCCTCCTGGTCACGACCATAATGACCAGACCACTTAAGATTATGATCATCAGACCTACCGCAAAGTAAAACTTATTGGAAATATCAGCGCTCTCCCGGATGCTCTCAAGGGGTGTCCTTATGATAAAATAATGTTCCTCATCCAGCTGTCCCCAGCATTCCACATAATCCATTCCCGCAAACCGGTCATGCGACTGCTGAATGGTATAATTGTCACCCTGCTTCAAGGTCCGGCTCTTATCTCCGTCCTCATCCAGATCATAGACATATCCGAACAGCTTGCTCTGAAGCATTTTTTCATTTTCGCCCCAGGAAAGCCAGCTGGTATTGCTGCTGTCAATGATAACCCAGGAAAGATTGTTTCTGGAGCAGGCTCTCTGGATCTCATCGGGAATACTCTCCATACCTTTCGAGCTGTTGCTGTTCATCATCTTGTCAATATCTGTATTTTCCAGAGTTGTTCGGAGATTCAGAAGTACATCGATCTTTTTTGTCACATAATATTTTTCAAGAAAGGCTCCGTTGATCACGGTAATAGTCAGAATGGATAAAAACAGCAGACCGATAAAGTATGCTGTGATCTGATGGCGGAGACTGTGGATCTTTTTTATTTTTTCCTTCGGTTTTTTCATTCTCCTACCTCAAACTTATAGCCCATCCCCCAGACTGTCTTGATATACTCGCCCTTATCGCCCATTTTACTTCTCAGTTTTTTGACATGAGTATCAATGGTTCTGGCATCTCCGAAATAATCATAATTCCACACAGAATTCAGGATCTTTTCTCTGGAAAGAGCGATTCCCTCATTCTCCAGAAAATAAGTCAGAAGCTCAAATTCCTTGAAGCTCAGATCCATCGGTTTATCATCTACCGTTGCCTGATGCGCTGCCTTGTCAATGACAATCCCACCTGCTGAAAGTATCTCATCCGGGTTGCTCTGTCCCGTTCTTCGAAGAATGGCTTCTACACGTGCTACAAGGATCTTGGGGCTGAAGGGTTTGGAGATATATTCGTCCACCCCGAGTTCAAATCCCAGAAGCTCATCACGCTCATCTCCTCTTGCTGTCAGCATAATGATGGGAACCTTGGAATTTTTGCGGATCTCACGACATACTTCCCAGCCATCCATCTTCGGCATCATCACATCCAGGATCAGAAGCGCAATGTCCTTTTCTTTATAAAAAATATCCATGGCCTCCTCACCGTCACCGGCTTCCAGTACCTGGAAATTCTTTTTGGTGAGAAAATCCTTTACCAGTTTTCTCATTCTGCTCTCGTCATCTACTACAAGAATTTTTAATGCATCCATTCTATCTTCCTCCGTTTCTCAGTCGCTGTTCCGGGCAGCTGTTGACAGCCCGAAATGCTCTGTATCATCCCTCTTTATAAAAAGCTGAGCTTTTACTTCCGGTTCATCTAAAGCGGATATTTCCATTCCGCTTTGCTACTGCTCATAATATATCACAGGTTTGTGTTGTGTGTGTGAACGTAATTTCATTTTTTTTATTTTATCCGCCCAAAAAGGAGAACCCTCTAAAAGGATTCTCCGATCTTTTCTCCCATGAGTACTCTTGTTTCAATTCCTTCACGGGAATTGTTTAAAATATCTTCATCCGGCTTTACCGCATTTTTTTCGGTGATCAGCACAATGGTGGAGCCGCCGAAAGCAAAATTTCCTTTTTCGTCTCCCCGTTTCACAAATGCTTTCCCTGGCCGGTTTTCGATCCTTCCGACAAGAAGAGCACCTACCTCCATCATCAGCACGGTACGGAAATTCTCTGTTTTCAAAAGAGAATACTCTCTGCTGTTTTCCTTGTAGATCGGATAGGCATCGTTGGCCACGGGGTTGACTGTATGCAGGATTCCCGGGATCCTGATGCGTCCGGACTCCGCCGCATTGTCCGGATAAATATATCTGTGATAATCCTGAACACAGAGACGAAGCACCCACACATAGCCGCCCTGATATCTTTTTCCAAGAGAAGGATTCCTGAGAAGCCCATCTATGGTATATTCGGTCTGTTTGATATGAAGACAGGCTTTTTCATCTACCGGATACACACTCACCCTGCAGTCACAGGGACTGATAAAATGTCCCGGTTCCATATCAATATGGCGGGCACCCTCCCGGATCTTCCGCTTGAAAAAATCATTGTAGGAAGTATATTTACGCTTTTCATAATCACTCATATCCAGATGATTGAACCGTATAAAGGGTTTCACCGCTGCTGCCGAAAGCCTGGAATCCAGAATCCATCCCATGGCAATGGAAACAACGGGAGTGACCAGCGGCCGGATCAGCATGCGTCCGGCCACAGAACCGTAGATTTTTTCCAGAAGGTTGTTCTGAAAGGAATCCTCCTCTGTAATATGCCCCATTCTGTCCGCTGTCCGGATCATAGATTACCACCTCTCTCCATGGAAAGTTTATAGCGATAATTGAACTTCCACCATCCTTCGTTGTAGAAAAGTACAAGAAGAACTGCCACAGCAACTACCGCAACAATGATCACCAGCTCCCTGTTGGTGGGCTTACGGAATTTAAAATCCAGGATAAACAGAAGTCCTACCGTCAGCATTGCAATATGAAGGAGCACCACAAACCATTTATACTCCGGAAAAAGCAGGGATACCACAAATAGAAGCGGCAGGACCACAGACATGGATGTGATGGGAAGTCCCTGATAATATTTTCGGTTTTCGGAGGTTTCATTCTGACGTTTTTCCTCCATAACATTGAAGTATGCCAGACGGATCAGGCCTGCCAGACCGTAAAATAAAAGAATAGCTATTCCGTAAATATGACACATTCCAAGCTTAAATCCCAGCACAATGGGAAGGATCCCGAAACAGACGATATCTGCAAGGGAATCGATCTGGATCCCGAAGCATTTCTCTTCCTCCGTTCTGTTCTTCTTAGTTCTTGCGATCTTTCCGTCAAACATATCACACAGTCCGGAAAATGCAAGACAGCACACCGCTGCTGAAATATGGTCCGTCACAGCACAGAAGATTCCGATCATGGAAGAAACTACGCTTATGTAAGTCATTATTACCGTGTAATCATAAAATCCTATCATTTGCACACCTCTTTTTTCTTTTTCATGTCAGGCTATATTCACAGTCCCACAGGGGACTTACCTGATCTGGGTCAAGCAGATCTCCGCGATCTGCATTCGATCAAATCTTTTCAGGATTCCTTTTTTCCGATAGTGAGCTGAGCCACCGCAGTAAACACCGCACTGATCAGCAGCTCTCCGTAATATCCCAGCCCTCTGCTAAGCACCATTCCCGGAAGCAGCAGGCCACTGAATACCGGACTGAAAATGGTAAGAAACAAAGTCTCACTGATTCCCATTCCTCCCGGAAGCGGCAGCATATCCACAGATACCGATATCACTGCCTGGAGAAAAAGGATATCCCAGAAACCGGTTCCATGGAGTCCAAAAGCCTGATATACGAACCAGGTTACTGCAAACAGTGCCATACGCTGGATAAAAGTGATCTCTATTACTTTAACGATCACCAGCGGATTATTCTTCAGATATGCCGCAGTATTTCGGTAAGTATCCATGGAAGCTTCCAGTTTTTTCAGCCGTCCCTCTTTTTTCCTCATCAGATGAAACCGTTCCAGAAGCTTCATTCCCTTCATCAGGATCGCTTTTGCCAAAAGCGGATGAAATACCAGAATGGTCATAAAAGTGACACAGAAGATATTCAGCATCAGCCCCAGATAAAACACCGGCAGGATTCCTTCCAGATATTTGTGAAGAAATCCTCTTCCGAAAATCGCGATTCCAATACCGATCACCACAAGCACCAGCTTATAGGTAATCGTCACGATCATCAGGATCACCGTTGACACCGGAATGGAAATCTTCTCTTTTTTCATATAGTAGATCTGCATGGGCTGTCCGCCGCTGGCGGATGGTGTGATACAGCTGAAAAAGAATCCTACAGACGAAAACAGAAAGCAGGTTCTTTTTTTCAGATGGATCCCGCTGGAACGCATCATATACCAGATAATGATGGATTCACCCCAGATAAAAAATGCTACCAGTGCAATTCCCGGAAACAGCCACCGTTTATCTGCCCTATGTATGGCATCCATCATGGAAGACAGGTCTTCTCCGTGAAAAACGCCGTAGATAGTCAGGGCAAAAACTACTGCCAGGAACACTCCGTTAAATATGATCTTTTTTCTGCTCTTCATCACTTGACACCTTCTGTATAGCTGTTGATCTTCTTTTCAATTTTAGTTCCAAACCGTTCATAAATATGCCAGAGTTTTGTTTTCTGTCCCAGAATAAAGCATACCTGAGCCAGGATCACACCACCTGCCACATCCACAAGTACATGCTGCTTGGTAAAAATGGTAGACAGAAAAACCAGCACAGCCAGTGTAAACGATACCCCCTTATACCATATCGGAATTCTTTTCTGATCCTTGATCCCCAGAAAACAGAACCAGCTTACCAGACAATGGATAGATGGAAACAGGTTATCTGCCGCATCAATGGAATACAGCCAGCCGGCCAGCAGATCCCAGATTCCGTTTCCTTCGATCACCGGTCTTGTATTGGTAGTGGGATATGCCAGAAATATGATCAGACACACACAACGGGATATAATATCCGCAGTAAAAAAACGGTAAACCTGTTCCCGCTCCTGCCTTGCCGCAAGGATATAATTCACTGCCCAGAATACATAACAGCCAAAATAGATAATCAAAAACTGCGGCACAAATGGGAGCCGCAGATCAAGATTACTTTCTATATTGTGATGATACCAACCGCCTGCGATCGCCCTTGAACCGGAATATACAAGACAGTTAATTACAAATGAAAAAACAAGGGGAAAAAGCCCGTACGCAGGTACGATCCCTGTTACATATTTCCAAAAACGTTTCATAAATTCACGCCTCATTATTTTATTGATATCAGGAATAAAACATATTCTTCTCCTGCTAACATCTGCTAGTCACAGTATAACAGTCGGGGCGTATGGTTTCAACTGAATATGGAAAGTTTAAGAATTGTTAAGATTTGAGTTGTTACTGTTCACTCCGTTCTCAGTAACACGCTTCGCGATGCACAGAATTTATGCTAATCACATAAATTCGCGCGGTATGTCTCGGGTTTTCTGTGACCTTCGCTCACAAAAAACACCTTGCCGAATATTACCAGTGAACAGCAACTTTGAGTTCAGTTATTTTTTCTTTTTTGTTCATACTTTTTTCAGAATGACGTCACAGAATAACCACAAAATATGAGTATATTATTAGATGTGCAAAGGGTACTACCTTTGATAACACTTTTTTCTTTTTCATACTGCCGGGGCTGCCTCCAAACAAAGCCCCGGCCTCCTTCCTTTTTATTTTCCCATTTTTTAATTATGCCATGCAAGACGTATACTGGACGGATGTACTTCTTTTGTCATCCAGTCCACATCGTTGGTGATCCAGTCCATGATCCCGAGCTGGCGTGTCTCCCATGCGATGGTTGCCTCTCTTGCTTCCGGTGTTTCTTCCACTTCCATGGTTGTGTCGATCTCATCATATCCAAAAATATATCCGCCTGCACTCCAGATGCTGAAGTTGCTGTCCGGGCCCGGATCTATTGTTTCGCCTCTCTGCGCCACAAGTCCGTCATGACGGGCTTTATATTCTTCCTCACAGCCGTCTTTTAATTTTGTCATGAACATTCTGTGGCGGATCAGCTCTTTGTTTTCTCTCACAACACCAAAATTATGATACATCAGGCGCATGTCTTTTCCAGGAGTAGAGATCCAGGTAAAGGTATCTCCGATCTTTTCAGTCAATGCTGCCTTTACTTTCTCCTCTTCCGGAGAGATCACCTCTCCGTCTGCATTTTCGTAATATCCGAAGATCAGGTCTGCCGCATTCCAGATGCTGAAATTATGGATGCCGTTACGGTCAAGATATGCAGTAAGCTCCGGCCAGATCTCGCCTAAGGTCTTACGGTAATCATTCATTTTTCCTTCTTTTACTTTCATTGCAAAAGCATGTCGTTCCATTTATGCTATCCTCCTGTTTTGATGATCCTGTGCTATGTTTTCCACTATGAGCAGATGTAGTTCTTCTGCCCTCATATGATTTGATTCTATCACTTTTATTTTGTTTTTACAATTATGAGGGCAGGATTTCCGTTCACTGTTCACAGGTAATATCCGCAAAGCATGTTGCCTGACACAAAGTTATCCGTAACGATTCCCTGAGATGCTCAGGCAAGATACAACATGACCATCAGTGGCATGGTTATGATACTTACCAGCGTTGTCATTACATTGATGGTGCTGGCATAGACCGGGTCCTGATCGTAGAGCTGTGCCAGCTGTACAATCGTTGTTGCCGACGGTGTGATCACTGCCATCAGACTGATAAGCAGAATGGTTTTTCCATCCTTTACCATTGAAGCCAAGGGCAGATACTTCAAAAACAACAGTATGAGCAGCGGAGTCACCACCATTTTCAAGATCGTGACCAGATAGATCCTGGAATGGCTGAAAATATCTTTCCATTTTACCTCCGTCATGGTCATTCCAAGCATGATCATACATACAGGTCCCAGGGTGGCTGAAATCTGGCTCATGGTGTTTCCAAGGATCACCGGCAGTCTGATCTGCGTGAAGAACAGAACGATTCCAAGGACAATAGCGATCAGATTGATGTTGCAGAGGATTTTTTTCCAGTTGATGCCGGCCTTCGCCTCCATCAGCGACTGTCCGTGGGTCCACATCAGGATCATCTGCACACTCAGGAAAGCACTGGCATAGATCACCCATTTTTCACCAAGAACTACCGTTACAAGAGGGATCACCAGATTTCCGGAATTGGAATAGATGATGGATTCTTTTTCTACCACACTTAATTTCAGTGGCTTGCCGATGATCTGTACAAATACCAGAAGAAAAATATGGATCAGGATGGCTGCTGCCACTGCCAGAAGGAAGCCATTCCTGATGCTTCTGGAATATTCGATCTGAAAAGCATTAATCATTACACAGGGCATGATGATGTAGATACAGATGACTGAAAGTGTCTTGCTGCTTTTTGCATCGATAAGTCCGCATTTTACCACTGTAAATCCACAGGATATCATCAGAAAAAATACGATGATCTGCTGCAATAATTGTAAAGTTATCATTTTTTCTCCCCTTCGAACGCGTCAGCTCTGTCCTATCTCTTTCAGGGCTGTCTGAAGCTGCGCGTCTTCTTTATGTGTAAGTTCTGTCCAGTCTGTGATATCTCCGGAAAGCTCTGCTTCCACATCCGGAGTGATTCCTTTTTTGTTGATATCATTGCCCTTTGGCGTAAAATATTTTGCGATGGTGATCTTTACCGCACTGCCATCGGTAAGAGGCTGGATGGTCTGCACCACGCCCTTCCCATAGGTAGTTGTTCCTACAATCGTTCCAATCCCGTAGTCCTTTACCGCCCCCGCAAAGATCTCCGATGCACTGGCACTGTTTCCGTTTACCAGAACAGCCAGCGGCATGTCCAGTTCATTTTTTCCGTCGCAGGTTTCCTCTTCCCTTTTTCCGTTTTTGTCTTCTGTATAGACGATCAGTCCTTCCGGAAGTATCTGGCGGAGTACGCCGCAGACTGCAGTAAGAAGGCCTCCCGGATTATCACGGAGATCCACAACCAGCTTCTTCATTCCCTGATCCTTCAGATCTGCAAATGCTTTTTTATACTGATCGCTGGTCACCTCAGAAAATTCGGAGATCCGGATATAGCCGGTGTCTTCGGAAAGCATCTCATGGGAAACGGTCTGAATCTCCACATCCCGGATCTCCACTTTGACATCCCGGGGGTTCTCTTCGTTTTCCCGCTGTATGGTCAGCATTACGGAAGCTTTCTCACTGTCACGGACCATGGAAGCAATATCTGAAGTTTCTTTGTCTGTAACATCAGCTCCATCTACTGCCTTGATCACATCTCCCTTTCTCAGTCCCGCCTGTTCTCCAGGGCCGCCCTCATAAAGCTGTATGATCTTTGCCCCTCCGGTGTCATCCTTCTGAAGAACGGCACCGATCCCTACGTAGGAGCCTTCATTGGAAGTATTCAGCTCTTTATACTGTTCTGCTGTGTAATAGGTGGAGTACGGATCCTTCAGGCCGGCAAGCAGGCCAGCATAAAGCCCCTCACGCAGGCTGCTTTCGTCTTTTTCATCCAGATATTCTTCATCGATCAGTTCTTCCAGGTAATTCAGCTTCTGAACCGTTTTCACATCGGAAAGCGCATTGCCTTTCGGAAACAGTACTTTCTGATAGCTGGTAAAAACAGCGCCTGTCACAACCAGCGTTGCTGCCACTCCAATGGCTATACCTTTTTTGAATTCTTTATTTTTCATATTTTTCCTTTCTTCTGCACAGCCGATAAAGCCGATAAGATCACAGATTTTCTGTACTCCTCTGTGCGCCGTTCGGTTTTTATATACCGAAAACGGCTGCCGATATTCCGACAGCCGCTGTATATCTTATGATCACACATCATGCGGATACATAAGATTCTCTGCTATTTGGTTATACTCTGAGATGTTTTCTTGTTGTGAAAAAGCTTCCCAAAAGACCGATTCCCACACCAAGTCCAAGTCCCATGGGAACCAGACCCTCATAAATCTGCCAGATCGGAATGAAATCCACGATTCCTGTCAATACATTGAATTTTGTCAGAATAAACTCTACAGCGGAATTATACAGGAAAAACAGGCAGATCAGCGGTATCGCCGCACCGATCACACCGAGGATCATACCTTCCAGAAGGAATGGCAGTCGTACAAAAGCATCTGTAGCTCCTATGTATTTCATAATTCCGATTTCTTCCTTGCGGACAGAAATACCCATAGATACTGTATTGCTGATCAGGAATATGGAAATGATCAAAAGGATTGCGATCACGGCAATCGACACATAAGAAACCAGCTTGTTGATGGAACCCAGTGTCCTGGAGGCCTGTTCAGACTGATTTACCTTCCGGACATGTTCCAGTCCCTGGATATAATTCACCAGTTCTGTCTGCTTGGTGATATCATTGAGATATACCTGATAATTGGATGAATTGGCAAGAGGGTTATCATCTTTAAATCCATCTGCCGCATCTTCATCTCCAAAATATTTCTGTTTGTATTCTTCCCATGCCTGATCTGCGGACTGATAGTCCATCCTGGCCACTTCCGGCCTGGACTGAATAGCATCGCCGATCGCCTGGATCTCTTCCTCTGAAGTGCCCTCATCAAAGAATACTGTGATCGGTACTTCTTCTTCCACCTTATGAGCAATATTACCGACGTTGTTCACGATGGAATAGAAAATGCCTACCAGAAAAATGCAGGCTGCCATCGTGATGATACATGCCAGGGAAAACATCCAGTTTCTTTTTATATTCTTAAAGCCCTGCTTCAGGGTATACCAGATCGTACTAGGCCTCATGATATCCTCCCTCTTTCTCATCGCTGATGATCTTGCCGTTGTGCATGGTGACTACTCGCTTGCGCATGGCATTGACGATGTCCTTATTGTGGGTGACTACCAGAACTGTGGTTCCTCTTTCATTGATCTGCTCCATCAGGGCCATGATCTCTTCGGAGGTTTTCGGATCCAGGTTTCCGGTCGGCTCATCTGCCAGAAGGATGTCCGGGCGGTTTACCAGTGCTCTGGCAAGAGCAACTCTCTGCTGCTCACCACCGGAAAGCTCATCCGGGTATGCCTTATACTTTCCTGCAAGTCCTACCTCCTGGAGAACCTCCGGCACACGTTTGCGGATCACACGGGTGGGTCTTCCTATGACACGCTGCGCAAATGCTACATTCTCATATACATTACGGTCTTTTAAAAGACGGAAATCCTGAAATACTACCCCAAGCTTTCTGCGATACTTTGCAACGCGTCTGTGTTTCATCTTCTCCAGACGTTCCCCGCTGACTGTGATCGTTCCGCTGGTAGAATCCAGTTCTTTCATCAGAAGCTTGATCAGTGTGGATTTACCGGAGCCACTGCTTCCTACTACAAATACGAATTCCCCTTTATCAACATGTAAGTTCGCATGATTCACAGCCGGAAGACCCGGGCCGTAAGATTTGCTCACATCTACAAGATCGATCATATATATCCTCCTCTATATTATAAAAGCATAATTCTCTTAATTTTTTTGTAACATTATTGTAATATATTTTCTGTTTAAATGCAAGAATAAATTTCCCGGGCCCTACAACTGTTACTGTTCACTCCATTCTCAGTAATGCGCTCCGCGTAATATTACCAGTGAACAGTAATCAACAGCCCTCTTCAAATTATTTATTTTAACGTAAAAATACCAAAATTACAATAGAGTCATGGATGTTATCTGTGAAGTTCATGTGAATTCGTTACTGCTCACTCCGTTCTCAGTAACACACTTCGTGAATGCTTCCAAACAGGAGGGACATTTACAACAATATTCCATGATGAAAAACGCTCATACAAAAACTGCCGCCTATTCCGGGAAGGAATAAGCGGCAGTTTAAAAGTTCTAATATGTTGCCTTAATATAGCAAACTATCATCCTGCATTCCGAATGCTATTAATACTCTAAGGTTTCCATATATTTCATATATCGAACAACCATCAGCGCGATCTTAAATGTAATGGCATCCTCAAACACTCTCAAATCAAGGCCTGTACTCTTCTGGAGTTTATCCAGACGATATACCAGCGTATTTCTGTGGATATACAGCTGACGTGAAGTTTCAGATACGTTCAGACTGTTCTCAAAGAATTTATCGATGGTGACAAGTGTCTCCTCATCGAAATCATCCGGAGATTTGTTGTCAAAGATCTCGCGGATAAACATCTTACACAGAGGAATAGGCAGCTGATAGATCAGGCGTCCGATTCCAAGTGAGCTGTATGCGATAACTTCCCTGTCTCCGAAGAAGATCTTGCCTACATCAAGGGCCATACGCGCTTCCTTGTAGGAACGTGAAACTTCTTTCAACTCATTAACAATGGTACCGTATGCCATGTGGACATCCTCACCATCTTTATTCAGATCCAGAGTATCCATAATCGTATGAGCCAGCTTATCCATCTCCGGATAGCCCTCTCCCTCTTCCAGTTCCTTGACTATAATGATGCTCTTCTCATCAACAGCAGTGATAAAATCTCTGCTCTTTCCGCCAAAAAGGCTTTTCACGCTCTCTACAGAGCTGTGATCTTTCTCCTGGTTCAGTTCCAGGATCATAACTACACGACGGACATCTGCTTCAATATGAAGCTTCTTCGCTCTGTTGTAAATATCCACCAGAAGAAGATTATCAAGAAGAAGATTCTTGATAAAGCTGTCTTTGTCAAAACGCTCCTTGTACGCAACGATCAGATTCTGGATCTGGAAGGCTGCAAGCTTGCCTACCATATAAGTATCCTCATCATCTCCGTGGGCTACCAGGACATATTCCAACTGATAATCATCACAGACCTTAAAGTACTGAAATCCCTTGACAAGCTGGCTGTCCGCCTGGGATTCTACAAAAGCCTGGATATCTGCCGGCTGGATCTCAAAATCAGAAAAGGTAGACGCAAGTACCTTGCCGTCTGTGTCAATGACACAAAATTCCGTCCTTGATATTTCTTTAAGTCCCTCGAGCGTATTCTGTAACACCTGATTCGATATCATTCCGTTCAATCCCTTCTCACTTATGTGTATGCTTATCTTCTGTCTTTCCCTCTCTATCTATGGCTATTTTAATACAAAATCACCAAAAATGAAAGAGTAAAACTGAAAAAATTTACAAATTTTTGTTGAAATCCGCCTAATTTTTCTCTATAAAACCTTCTCCATGAACTTCTCTTGCATCGGAAACGATCACAAAAGCGTTGGGATCAATATCATCTACCAGCTCTTTCAGCTTCACAATTTCCTTTTTGTTTACCACACAGAAGATGATCGTCTTCTCCTGACCGGTATACATCCCCTTGCCACAGATCCCTGTCGCTCCGCGATCTAGGTCTTCCATAATGACTCTGGCAACCTCATCCGGCTTCTCCGTGATGATAAATGTCTGTTTGGAAAACTTCAGACCTTCGATCAGACTGTCGGATACTTTTGTTACCAGATAAACCGCAATGATGGCATACAGGGCCCGCTGGATACCGAACACATACATTCCTACGATCACAATAAGTCCATCAATAAACTGCATGATCTGTGCGATGGAATAATGACGCATATACTTCTGGATCAGTGCTGCCATCATATCCGTTCCGCCTGTGGTTCCCTGTCCAAGGAAAACCATTCCAATGCCGATTCCCAGGATCACACCACCGTATACAGCGGCCAGAAGGAGATCATCTCCCGCAATATTCCACACCGGCTGAATGGCAAGCCAGGTTGAAAGGGAGATCTCACCGACCAGAGCTTTTTTTACAAAGGAAAAGCCTTTGATCCGACATCCCAGAAAAAACAGCGGAATGTTCAGCGTGATATTGGTAAGCCACAGCGGAACCCCGCCATCTATGATCTCACCGGTCCAGTGCTTCACCAGGATCGCTATACCGGAAAAGCCGCCTGTTACCAGCCCGGTTGCATCAAAAACGGAATTGATGGCAAGTGCCATCAGCCCGGTTCCTACTATGATCAGAAGATAATCCAGATACCAGTCCTTTTTTTTCACAAGACTCATAAAGTGCTCCTTTCATTTTTTACAGCAATTCCCGGAATTTATGTCTTGAAATGTCCTCAATATTTCTATTCCGCTGTGAAAATCCCGAAAATGCTATAGTATCATATGACAACTGCATCAGTTTCCCGCACTGACGTGTCATAAAAAGAACGGGACCGTACACTATTCTGCGTCCGTTCCCGTTCTCCATGCTATTTTTCTGTCTTTTTATTTATAAAATGAACAAATTCATAGCTTTCCATTATCTGAAAGTATTTTACGATTCTCGGATAAAGCGGTTCTGCCTTATCTCCGAAATGCTCTTTCACCAGCAGGGCAAGCTCCTGCACGGTTTTGGCTCCATCGATCTCAGGCCAGATAAAAGTTCCCATTTCATCAAGATGAACCTTGGAAAACCTTGGCTTGCCAAAAACCTTCTGCGCGATGGTATTGAACATACCCTTATTCTCTATCTCAAGAATGATCCGCTGCTTCAGGTCCCGGTGCCACCGGATCGACTGGTTTGTTTCCGGGATCAGATCAAGATAGTTGATATCCTGTTTCTTATCCTTTTTGTTTTTTCTCATCAGGCTTTCTTCTTTCTCCAGATAGAGAATTTAAGCAGTGACAGGATCATGATGATCATCAGCACAACACCGCCGATATTTCCAAGGTTTACAACGCCGGACATATCAAGACTGATACCGACAACTGCAAAGATCGCAAGAAGAATTCCAACAAGACCCTCGCCGGCGATCATACCAGCACAGTACAGAGTACCATCTGTAGCCTGAGCTGTCTTGGTTTTTTCGTCAACACCCTTTCTGCGGTCAAGTAATCCACGAACGATACCACCGATCATGATAGTTGCGTTCAGGTAGATTGGAAGGTAAAGACCGATTGCGAAAGGCATTACCGGGATACGGAGGATCTCAAGGCAGATCGCAAGGAATACACCTACAAATACAAGTCCCCATGGAAGGTTTCCGCCCATGATTCCCTCAACGATCATCTTCATAAGCTGAGCCTGCGGAGCAGGGATCTCTGCTGTACCGTAGCCCCATGCTGCATCCAGAAGATACAGAACACCGCCGATAGCAAGACCGGAAACAACAACACCGAGCATCTCGCCCATCTGCTGCTTCTTAGGTGTAGCACCAAGAAGGTATCCTGTCTTAAGGTCCTGAGAGGTATCACCGGCGATCGCTGCGATGATACAGATAACAGAACCAACAGCGATCGCTGCTGTCATTCCGTCGATACCTGTTTTACCGGAGCTCTTGATCGCAAATGTAGCGATCAGAAGAGTAGCGATAGCCATACCGGAAACCGGGTTGTTGGAGCTTCCTACAAGACCTACCATACGGGAAGATACTGTTGCAAAGAAGAATCCAAAAACTACGATGATAAATGCACCAAGAAGAGTTACCGGGATTGCCGGAACGACCCAGATGATAAATACCATTGCTATAACACCGAGAAAGATGAACTGCATCGGAAGATCCTGTGCGGTTCTCTCTGTGCTTGTGTTCTTGCTTCCCTTCATGCTCTTCATGGAGTCACGGAAGGTTGTAACGATCAGCGGCAGGGATTTGATCAGGGAAATGATACCACCTGTTGCGATAGCACCTGCGCCGATATATTTAACATAAGTAGACCAGATTGCTGCTGCTCCGCCGTTTGCGTAAAGCTGGGCAATGGTCGTTCCCTCTGCTGCCGGATACATCCATGTATCAGGTCCGAACAGGCAGATCAGCGGAATGATGACCATCCAGCCGATAAGAGAACCTGTAAACATGTAGGATGCGATCTTCGGTCCTACGATATAACCAACACCTAGAAGTGCCGGATAAACCTCCATACCGATCTCACCCTTAAAGGATTTAAATGCTGCAGAAACATCTGCCGGAAGAAGCTTCAGTCCATCAACAACAAATTTGAAGATGGCAGCAAGTCCCATACCGGAGAATACTGTGGAAGCATTTGCTCCGCCTTCCTCACCGGCAAGAAGAACGTCTGCGCAGGCAGTTCCTTCCGGATAGAGAAGAGTTGCATGCTCTTTAACAATGAGGGCATTACGAAGGGGTACCATGAAAAGTACACCAAGGATACCACCGCAAAGTGCGATCAGAGTGATCTCAACGATGCCTGGTTTGCTTGTAAGTCCTTCCTCTGCCCAGAGGAACAGTGCAGGCATGGTGAAGATAGCACCTGCTGCAAGAGACTCACCGGCTGAACCGATAGTCTGGACCATATTGCTCTCCAGAATGGAGTTTCTGCGAAGAATCACGCGGATAACACCCATGGAGATAACTGCCGCCGGAATGGAGGCAGATACTGTCATACCAACACGAAGACCAAGGTAAGCATTGGCTGCGCCGAAGATGACAGCAAGAATACATCCCATGATCACAGATGTAACTGTGAGCTCCGGAGTGATTTTCTCCGCAGGAATGTAAGGTTTGAACTCTGTGTTTTTGTTCATATTTCCTCTCCCTTTATCTAGTAAATTAGTAACGCTATATAGTATAGCAAATTTCGCAGTATTTTGCAAGAAATTATATCTGAGATATTATATATTATTTACAATTTTCTGTATAATTATAAGCAAATAATCGGTCACTATGCAGCTTTTATGCTAACATAGTGACCTTATTCCTTACAATTGAATATTATACATTTAAAATAAAATACTTTTTTTTCAGTTGTCCGTTTCCAGCTGTTTTGTCAGATATCGCCCTACGATCTTCGAGAAATTTCCGATATCCCGGATATAGGCAAAATCCTTTCCAAAAATCTTCTTTTCCGCCGGAAGATCCTTCTCTTCACCTGCAAATACCCCCAGAACACTGACGCCCTGGCTCCGAAGACGCCGCACCTCTGTTGCAGTATCTGAAATGGCATATTTCCCCTGATAAGGGGCCGGATTTTTTGCATTGGGGCGGTTTATGATCACATCGTAGGGGCGTCCGTCACTTAAGATGATCAGGATCTTTTTTTCCTCTTCCCTCTGCAAAAGACTGTATCCCGCTGCTTTTATGGCAAGCCCGTCCCGATTATTGGAGGAAGTCACATAATTGAAAATATCCTCATCCGCCGAAACCGGATCATCATATTCCCGGAACCTGTGCAGGATCGTATGATCCCAGAATGTGCAGTAGCTCATAACCCGATGAGGAATATCCACATTACTCAGGGCAGAGCTGATCATATAAGCCTGCAGTGCCACATCTCCCTGTCGGCTCATCTGTGAACCACTGGCATCGATCAGTATATCCACCACAAAATCCGTATTGTCTCCACGAAGAATCCTCTTAAAAAGATTTGCCTCACCGCTTCTGCCTATACGCCACAGCCTGGAAGGAACGATAGTTCCCCGGTCTGATAGGACTTCCTGGTTTTCACTTCGGATCACCAGTGCTTTTTTCAGGAGTTCAGTCAATATGGCAATATTTCGTTTTGCAATTCTGTGCTTGTCATGATAGATCCATATGTTCTTATTACGCAGACGCTTTGCATACTGGTACTGATAATTATCACGAACCGGATTTTTCAGGATTCCTTCTGTAAAATACAGGCTGCAGTCTCCGTGTATTCCCCGGCACATAAGATGGTTCATTCTTTTTTCTTCCGCAGGTGTGAGATAGGTTTTTCCAAAATTCAGTTCCACATAGGTATGAGCTTTCTGAAGAGCTTCCTCTGAAATCACCGTGATCTTGTTTTTCACCTTACGTTTTTCTTCCATATCCTGTGTCAGCGAGGAATCTTCAATATCTGTCATCCGGTCTGTGAGCTTTTCCACATAATTTTCCAGAGCTTCCTCATACATCTCTTCATTAAGGTAGTCTTCCCAGCCAAATTCCGTCAGTTCTTCCAGCGTCACCGCCATTACCCGTTCAAGGGAACCGTTTTTTTTCTCAAAGTCCGGATCGATGACCGCATTATAGAGGCTGTCGATGATCCGAATCAGTTCCATGGTGTCTCCGCTTTCTGCGCAGGCATAGATCTGATTCCGGAATGCAGACAGTTTTTTCTCCAGAGGCTGTACGCTTCCTGTAAGTATATCACGGAATACTGCAATTTTCAGCCTGTCTAACAGCTTATCGTAGGAAGGCAGGGTTTCATATTCCTGATCCAGGATATCTTCCAGAGCTTTTTTTCTCATACGGCGAACCCCGGGGCGCTCTTCACAGATCCGCTCTCCCACTGCCGCTTCGATACAGAGCTGTGTCAGCCCGGTCAGCTCCGTCTCAGAGGCATCCAGATAGATTTTTTTTACAAGATAAAGGCCAAGAAGATTTTTGTCAAAATATCTGGCAAAAGCCCCCTGTTTGATTCCATCGTAAAGAGCGATCTCTTTTGAGCGGAGAAACAGCGATACATCCGGCTTCACATCCAGTGTATAGTCGCCGCTTACCGTCCAGAGGAGATTACGGATCCGGTTTTCCAGCTCCATCTTGTAATCTTCTATAGAAAGTTCTTCTGTCAGATCTTTATGCATAGACATCGTCCTTTGTCCACTCTTCCGGGATCCTTGTACGGACTACATCGTCCACGATCTCCTTTTCAAAAATATCGAAGGTTTTGTTCACCACTCCCATCTGCACTGCTGCCAGGGGAGAAAGTCCTGCACGAACGATCTTCATAGCAGCCAGAAGACCTCGAAGATCCAGCGCTTTTGTGGAGATCTCACTGTTTACGGATTTCTTCTGAAGATCCATAAATACACCGATAAACTGTTCCACTGCCTTTTTCTTTGCCTCCGGGAACATTTTGCGGAAAATAAATCCCAGGGTTTCTTCTGTCTGCGCTGGCATATCGATCACCAGGAAACGAGAAACCAGAGCTTCGTTCAGCTCCTTTGTTCCTGCATATCCGTAGTTCATGGTTCCGATAAAACGTGCCGCAGGATGAAGGTCGATCCGGTCATAGCCCGGAACATCAATGTAGCGGCGATAGTCCAGAGTCGCATGAAGGACAGAGACCGCATCGTTCTTTGCCATATTGATCTCATCCAGAATACCGAAGCCACCATACTCGGCACACTGATAGATGCTGCCCTTTCGGAGGCAGACTTCATTGTTTACAAAGGTATCCGTTCCGATCAGATCTCCGCTGTTTGTATTGACATGGAAAGATACATTATAAACCGGGCGGCCAAAAGCATATGCCAGATTTTCTGCCAGGATATTTTTTCCCGTGGCCTTTGGGCCTGCAAGAAGAAGATTTTCTCCTTCCAGAAGTCCTGCAATGGACATTTCCAGGATTTCTTTTCCGTAGAACGGTATGGACGGTCTGGTAACTCTGGCTGCAGCCCCTTCATCAACGCCATAATTTTTCCGAAATTCCTCGATACCGTGGATCAGGCTTTCGGAAACGTTCTGTTCTTTTAAAAATTCTAATTCTATCATATATACTTACTCCTGAATCTGATTGAATGCCGCAGATATCCTCATCCGCAGTTATTATATGATCCTATGACGGATAACCGCTTACAGATTCTTTCTCCGTCAGGTAAAAAACGGGACAGATCTTACATCTGTCCCGTCATTTGATCTCAAAGATGCCGCTACACCCAGGGAACATCTCTTATTTCCTGTATTTTATTTAACCGATCATACCTCAAAGATCAGATCACCGTAGGATGGCATCGGCCACATATCTTTATCTACGATCATCTCAAGCTCGTCTACAGGTTTTCTTAAAGCCTGCATTGCCGGTACCACGCTCTCTCTGAAGAATACAGCACGGTCACGTCCCTCTTCATGGGATTCCGACTCAGCGATCAGTCCGGAAAGCTTATCCATAGCTGTCTTGGTCTCAGCAAGAAGTGCGGAGGATTTTTCCAGAAGACTTGTCTGTACACTGACATCAAGCGCTGCGCTCACTGCCTTCACAGAATTGATGGACTCTGCAAGAACCGTTGTATAACGGATCACTGCCGGGATGATCTGCTTGGTAGCTACATCCACCATGGTCTTGGCCTCAATGTTGATAGCCTTTGCATAGCCTTCATACTGGATCTCTGCTCTGGACTCAAGCTCTGCTCTTGTAAATACATTAAAGGATTCAAAAAGCTTCACAGCCTTATCTGTAGTCAGCGCAGGAATGGCATCTACCATGGACGGAAGGATCGGAAGTCCACGTCTCTTTGCCTCTGCCTCCCACTCCGGTGCATATCCGTTTCCGTTGAATACAATACGCTGATGCTGGATCGCATACTCCTTGATCAGGTCATGTACTGCAGTATCAAAATCGTCTGCTGCTTCCAGACGGTCGCATGCATCGCGGAATACTTCTGCTGCAATCGTGTTCAGAACTACGTTGCACTCGGAAATGGAATCACGGGAACCAACCATACGGAACTCAAATTTGTTTCCTGTGAACGCAAATGGTGATGTTCTGTTTCGGTCTGTAGCATCCTTCATGAAATCCGGAAGTGTCTTAACACCGGTATCCAGGATCTCGCCGGTCTTACTGTGTGTGGCGGTACCTGTGCTGATCAGCTGCTCCAGAACATCCTGAAGCTGCTCACCAAGGAATACGGAGATAACTGCCGGCGGTGCCTCGTTTCCTCCGAGACGTTCATCGTTTCCAACGTCTGCTGCAGACTCTCTCAGAAGATCTGCATGCTCATCAACGGCTTTCAGGATACAGGTGAGAACAAGAAGGAACTGGATATTCTCATGAGGAGTTTTTCCCGGCTCAAGAAGGTTGATCCCGTCATCCGTTGTCAGGGACCAGTTGTTGTGCTTACCGGAACCGTTAACTCCTGCAAACGGTTTCTCATGAAGCAGGCAGCGCATACCATGGCGACTTGCAACTTTTTTGAGGATACGCATCATGATCTGGTTGTGATCTGCTGCAATATTTACCGGTGCGTAGATCGGTGCCAGCTCATGCTGTGCAGGTGCAACCTCATTGTGCTGTGTCTTTGCTGTTACGCCCAGCTTCCAGCACTCCTCGTTGACTTCCTTCATGTATGCGGAGATTCTCTGACGGATGGTTCCGAAATAGTGGTCATCCATCTCCTGTCCCTTCGGCGGCATAGCACCGAAAAGAGTTCTTCCTGTATAGATCAGATCTTTTCTCTGGAGCCATTTCTCCTTATCAACCAGGAAATACTCCTGCTCAGCTCCAACGGAAGGAGTTACTTTTTTTGATGTTGTATTTCCGAAAAGGCGAAGAAGTCGAAGCGCCTGTGTATTGACCGCTTCCATGGAACGAAGAAGCGGTGTTTTCTGGTCAAGCGCCTCTCCTGTATAGGAGCAGAATGCTGTGGGGATACATAAGATCCCGCCGGCTGCGTCATGACGTACAAAGGCAGGTGATGTGCAATCCCATGTTGTATAGCCTCTTGCCTCGAATGTTGCACGAAGTCCTCCGGATGGAAATGAGGATGCATCCGGCTCACCCTTGATCAGCTCCTTGCCAGAAAAGCTTAAGAGTACCTTGCCGTCCTCTCTTGGCGCTGTGACAAATGCGTCATGTTTCTCGGCAGTAACACCTGTCAGCGGCTGAAACCAGTGACAATAATGAGTAGCACCTTTCTCAATAGCCCATTCCTTCATCTCATGTGCAACCACATCAGCGATCTCCATGGACAGCTCCTTACCCTCTTCTATTGTCTTTTTCAGTTCGCGGTATACCTTCTTCGGCAAACGGTCCTGCATAACAGAATCGTTAAATACATCGCAGCCAAAGATTTCCTTTACGTTGATATAATCTCCCATTTCTTCCTCCTTTTCGTTCCTGTATATCCAGTCTTTCTTATGAGGAAAGACATTTTCACCTCTGTATGATCACCTTGTCTTCGGATACCCGGATCATTCTTCGCTCTTCTGGGTAATCTCCTTGATCTCCTGCATTTTCTGGTTCAGCCGGCTTTTTTTCTGTTTCTTACTGCTGGTAAGATAAAGGTTCATGGCCTCATGAAGATTATCGATCTCCACACGGGTCTGATCTCCACCGAACTCTCCATCCAGCGTCCACGGAACAGCCTCCTCTGACTCTATCACAACATGCGCAGACTTAAAAGAATAGATCAGATCTGTATTATCCTCTGCAGTAAGAAGCGCAGTCATGATCTCCTGAAGCTCCAGCGGATTCTTCGGATTGGTGATCAGTGTCACCTCAAACAGTCCGTCATTCATATCCACGTTTTTTCCGGTAAGATTCTTAAATCCGCCTACAGATCTGGAATTGCTGATCATACCGTAGATAAAATCATTCTCCACAGTCAGCTCATCGGAGGTTACCTTCAGATGATAGGATTTCACCTCAAAAAGCTGCTTCATCCCTTCCAGCACATAGGCAACATGTCCCAGGATATTTTTCAGATCCTGGTCTGTCTCATAGGAAACATTGGTAAACAGTCCAAACGCAGCCACATAGGCAAATGTCTGGTTATTAAATTTACCGATGTCACAGTGATAGATCTGCTCCTCCATAATCATGGAGGCAGCTGCAGTCATACTCTTCGGCATAAACAGACTGTTGGCAAAATCATTGGTGCTTCCTGCAGGGATATACCCGATCGGTGTCTGGCTGCCCACTTCCACGATTCCGGTAACCACCTCATCCAGTGTACCGTCACCTCCACTGCAGGCGATCAGATCTACCTGATCTGCATATTCCTTCACATGTTCATAAGCATCCTTCGGTCCCTGCGTGGCACGGATGATCACTTCGTACCCACCTTTATTAAAGATATCCACAATGTCCAGCAGATGCATCTTGATTCTTCCTTTTCCTGCTTTGGGGTTGAAAACAAAAAGCATTCTTTTTTTCATTATACAATCCTCATTTCCCGAAATGATTCGTTATGTCTATTCTTTTACTATGATAAAAAAAACGATGTAAAATGTCAATCTTAACTTTTCACATCTGGTCTTACCACAGGCAGCCGGAATTTTATAACAAAAAAAGTCCGAAAACCCAATAAAATTGAATCTTCAGACCTTTTGTTAAGTAGCGAGAGGGGGATTCGAACCCTCGACACCACGGGTATGAACCGTGTGCTCTAGCCAACTGAGCTATCTCGCCATATTCTTTTGTAACATGGGACCTATAGGGCTCGAACCTATGACCCTCTGCTTGTAAGGCAGATGCTCTCCCAGCTGAGCTAAGATCCCATAACAGTTGTTCGTCTTAGGAACTCTTCCGTTCCGCAACTCGCTTTGCTATTATATAATGGTTTGTGACTTGTGTCAACAGTTTTTTTCACTTTTTTTAATTTTTTAAAAAATATATGCTTTTTTGTATTTTTACAGTGGCAGGGCGGTCTGAAATCCCCTGCCACTGCATACACCTCACGCAATCCTGGTATTATCTAAAGTACTCAACACCAGATTCGAAAATCTTGATATCCTGCTCTCCGTAGATATTGACAGCCACGCCTGCGTCACGACGCTCACTGTGTGCCATCTTTCCGAGAACACGTCCATCCGGGCTTGTGATTCCCTCGATGTTCATATAAGAGCCGTTTACGTTAAACTCACCCTCATATCCAGTCTCATCTACCGGTACATACTCCGTTGCGATCTGTCCGTTTTCCTTGAGTTTCTTCAGCCACTCATCATTTGCGACAAAACGTCCCTCACCATGAGAAGCCGGATTACAGTATACGCCGCCAAGCTGTGCTTTCTGAAGCCATGGAGACTTGTTGCTGACAACCTTGGTGTAAACCATCCTGGATACGTGGCGTCCGATGGTGTTGTAGGTCAGTGTCGGAGAATCCTCTTTCTGTCCGCAGATCTCACCGTACGGTACCAGTCCCAGTTTGATCAGTGCCTGGAATCCGTTGCAGATACCAAGAGCAAGACCGTCACGCTCATTGAGGAGCTTCATAACTGCCTCCTTGATCTTCTCGTTCTGGAACGCGGTAGCAAAGAATTTCGCGGATCCGTCCGGCTCATCTCCGGCTGAGAAGCCGCCCGGGAACATGATCATCTGTGCCTGATCGATGGCTTTCTCAAAGAGCTCTACAGAATCATGGATATCTTCTGCTGTAAGGTTCTTGAATACCTTTACGTCTACCTCGGCGCCTGCTCTCTCAAATGCACGGGTACTGTCATACTCGCAGTTTGTTCCAGGGAATACCGGAATAAATACACGCGGTTTTGCAACCTTATGTTTGCATACATAGATGCTGTCTGCTTTGTAAAGGGAACCGTCATCTGCCTTGACGTCCTCGGTTCCTGCTGCTGTTTTAAATACATTCTCCAGAGTTCCTTCCCATGTGGAAAGCGCCTCTTTCAGAGTGATCTCTGTATCACCGTAGGTGAACTTCGCATTATCCGTAACCTCACCGATCACAGTATAGGTAATGGCAAGCTCACCGACTTTTCCATCCGGAACCTCACAGATGATATCGCCGAATGCCGGAGCAAAGAAATCTCTTGGATCAAGGTTATGCTCGATCTTTACACCCATGCCGTTACCAAAGGCCATCTTGCTGACTGCAGCAGCAATTCCATGACGGTCAAGTGCATATGCGGAGATCACACGGCCTGCCTGGATATCCTGGTGTAATTTATCATACTGCTCCATAAGAGCCGGATAATCCGGAAGATCATAGGAATCCTTCGGTGCACGGAGCCATACCAGCTTGCTTCCTGCTTTTTTGAGCTCCGGTGTGATCACATCTTTTACCTTTGCAACATCCACTGCGAAGGACACCAGTGTCGGAGGAACATCAATGTCATTGAAGGTTCCGGACATACTGTCCTTACCGCCGATAGAAGGAAGGCCGAATCCGATCTGTGCCGCATAAGCGCCAAGCAGTGCGGAGAACGGCTGGCTCCATCTCTTAGGATCTTCTGTCATACGACGGAAGTATTCCTGGAAGGTGAAACGGATCTTCTTATAGTCACCACCGTTTGCAACGATCTTGGCAACAGACTCGGTTACTGCGTAGGCAGCTCCATGATACGGACTCCATGAGGAAAGGTATGGATCAAAGCCGTAGCTCATCATGGTAACAGTCTCTGTTTTTCCGTTCTGTACCGGAACCTTTGCAACCATGGACTGTGTCTCTGTCAGCTGATATTTGCCACCGTGAGGCATAAATACACTGCCTGCGCCGATGGAGCCGTCAAACATCTCCACAAGACCCTTCTGTGAGCATACATTCAGGTCAGCAAGAGTATCCATCCATTTTTTCTTTACATCTGTTATATCCGGACGTTCCTCGAAAAGATTTCCGTCCTTTGACGGGATCTCAACCTCAACGGAGGTCTCCTGATGTGCACCGTTGGTATCCAGGAATGCACGGGAGATATTTACGATCTCTTTTCCTCTCCAGTTAAGGACAAGGCGTGGCTCCTCCGTTACAACTGCAACCGGAATTGCCTCGAGATTCTCTTCATTTGCAAATTTCAGGAAAGTATCCACATCTTTCGGGTCAACTACAACAGCCATACGCTCCTGAGACTCAGAGATGGCGATCTCAGTGCCGTCAAGACCTGCGTATTTTTTCGGAACTTTGTCGAGGTCGATCTGAAGTCCCGGTGCCAGCTCACCGATGGCAACGGAAACACCGCCTGCGCCGAAGTCGTTACATTTCTTGATGATATGGCTGACTTCCTCTCTGCGGAACATCCTCTGGATCTTACGCTCGGTAGGCGCGTTACCTTTCTGCACCTCAGCGCCGCAGACCTCGATGGAAGCCTCTGTGTGGACCTTGGAGGAACCGGTTGCACCGCCGATACCATCACGGCCGGTACGTCCGCCAAGAAGGATGATGATATCTCCAGGGTCGGAATTTTCACGGATGACCGCACGTCTCGGAGCCGCACCCATAACCGCACCGATCTCCATACGTTTTGCAACGTAGTCCGGATGATAGATTTCTTTTACAGCACCGGTTGCAAGACCGATCTGGTTTCCGTAGGAGCTGTAGCCGTGGGCTGCGCTGCGGACAAGCTTCTTCTGCGGAAGTTTACCCTTCAGAGTTTCCTTTACGGATACGGTAGGATCTGCTGCACCTGTCACACGCATTGCCTGGTATACATAGGTACGTCCGGAAAGCGGATCACGGATAGCTCCGCCAAGGCAGGTTGCCGCACCACCAAAAGGCTCGATCTCCGTCGGATGGTTGTGTGTCTCGTTCTTAAAGTTGATCAGCCACTCTTCTTCTTTCCCGTCCACGTCCACCGGTACCACGATACTGCAGGCATTGATCTCATCAGACTCTTCCTGGTCTGCAAGCTTGCCTTCTGCTTTCAGTTTCTTCATTGCCATAAGTGCAAGATCCATCAGGCAGACAAACTTATCATCACGGCCCTTGTACATATCCTTATGGGCATCCAGATATTCTTTGTATGTTTTTTCAATAGGAGTCTTATAATCACCTTCGTCAAACTTCACGCTGGTAAGCTCTGTGGAGAAAGTAGTATGACGGCAATGATCAGACCAATAGGTATCCAGAACACGGATCTCTGTCATGGAAGGATCGCGTTTCTCTTCATTTCTGAAATAATTCTGGATATGCTGGAAGTCCTTAAATGTCATGGCGAGGTTCAGAGAAGAGTACAGCTCCTTCAGATCAGCCTCAGCCATATCCTTGAATCCGTCAAAAATCTTCACATCCTCAGGATCCGGGAATACTGTTACCAGTGTTTCCGGCTTCTCAAGACCTGTCTCACGGGAATCCACAGGGTTGATGCAGTGATGTTTGATCGCCTCAAACTCTGCATCTGTAACGGTTCCTTCGATTACATAAGTAGTTGCTGAACGGATGATCGGTGCTGCATTCTCATCCAGGAACTGTACACACTGCACTGCAGAATCGGCTCTCTGGTCAAACTGTCCGGGAAGGAATTCTACGGAAAATACACGTGCGCCCTCTGCCACATCAAATTTTTCAAGATACAGATCATCTACCGGCGGCTCTGCAAATACGGTCTTGCAGGCTTTCTCAAATACTTCATCGGAGATATTCTCCACGTCATAACGGATCAGCTCACGGACTGCTGTCACAGTGCTGATACCAAGATAATGTTTGATCTCATGTTTCAGTTCCTTTGCTTTTACTGCAAAGGCAGGTTTCTTTTCTACATACACACGTCTTACGTTGCTCATAGAAGGCTCCTTTCTCTATACCCGATAATAAGGATGGTAAACGTGCAGAAAGCATTTCAGTCTTTCTTTTCTGCTGAAAATATAGTATCATAGGAAATATCATTAGTAAAATTAATATATCTTATATCATTTATAAGCGGAGGATTTTTCACATATGGATATCAATCTTGAACTTTACAAAGTATTTTATTACGTGGCCACGACGCTGAGCTTTTCGGAGGCTTCCAGACAGCTTTTTATCTCACAGTCTGCAGTAAGCCAGGCCGTCAAAAACCTTGAAAAAAAGCTGGGCCATACTTTGTTTGTGCGCAGTACCAAACGGGTCATCCTGACTCCGGAGGGAGAACTTCTCCTCCAGCATGTAAAGCCGGCACTTTCCATGCTAAACGAAGGAGAGGCTGTCCTTTCCGGAGAAGGAAATCTTACCGGTCAGCTGCGGATCGGTGCCAGCGATACTCTGTGCCGCTATTTTCTCATCCCCTATCTCCGCCGTTTCCACAAGGATCATCCGGAGGTACGGATCAAGATCATCAACAGTACCTCCATCGGATGTGCGGAGCTTCTGGAAAACGGCCAGGCTGAGCTGATCGTCACCAACTACCCGAATTCCCGGCTTTCAGCCCACACCAAGCTTCAGACTGTGCTGGAATTCCGGGATATCTTCGTGGCAAATCCGGACTATTTCACCATGGGCAAATCGCCTCTTTCCATGGAAAATCTTCTGGATTATCCCATCCTGATGCTCGCTCCAAAGAGTACCACCAGCGAATATCTTCATCAGGTGTTTGCAGCCCAGGGACTGAAGCTGCTGCCTGAGGTTGAACTGAACAGCAACGATCTGCTGATCGATCTTGCAGAGATCGGACTTGGTATTGCCTGTATCCCGGATTATATGCTCCGCAACCGTCCGGGTCTGGAACCTGTCCATCTGAAAACACCTCTGCCCGCAAGAAGTGCCGTGATTGCTCATCATGAAGCACTACAGCTTTCCCAGGCTGCCCAGTGCTTTCTTAAATATTTTTCCCAGATCTGATACGATCAAGTTCCTGCCGCTTACTGCTTTTCGCGATCGAAGCAGGATACTTCCCTGATTCAGTAAAAAAGCCACCGGAATCTGCCATAAGGTTATTACGATCCTCATGTACTCAATTCCGGTGGTCTTTTCTGTTATTGATATCGGTCAGATATTATTCTTATTACTTACGCTTCAGCCTTCGGCATCACGTCTGCTGCCGCAGTGATATACTCATTCTCGATCTTACTGAACAGACCGCTGTCTGCAAGCTCTGCAAGCTTCACGTCAATCGGCATCTTGCCCAGGACCGGAACCTTCAGTTCTACAGCGATCTCATCGATATGGCTCTCGCCAAAGACCTTGATCTCTTTTCCGCAGTCCGGACATTTCACATAGCTATAGTTCTCCACGATTCCAAGAACCGGAACCTTCATCATATCAGCCATGTTATAGGCCTTCTTGACGATCATGCGGACCAGATCCTGCGGAGAAGTAACGATCACGACACCCTCGATCGGCAGAGACTGGAATACTGTCAGCGGAACATCTCCGGTTCCTGGCGGCATATCTACAAAGAGATAATCCAATTCACCCCAGATCACATCACTCCAGAACTGTTTTACCATATTTGCAAGGACCGGACCTCTCCAGATCACCGGTGTCTCCTCATCCGGGAGAAGAAGGTTTACAGACATAACCTCGATTCCGTTTGCAGTTGGCATCGGATAGATCCCATTGTCACTGCCCTGTGCATTGCCCTTGATGCCATACATCTTCGGGATGGACGGACCGGTGATATCAGCATCCATAATGCCCACTTTATATCCCTTGGAAGCCATCAGGTTTGCCAGGGAGCCTGTTACGAAGGATTTACCCACGCCTCCCTTTCCGCTGACAACTCCGATCACATGTTTTACGTCAGAAAAAACGTTTGGTTCTGCCATGAGGCTCTGGGGCTGTTTCTGTCCGCAGCCTTCACAGCTTGATTTGTTGCAGGATGTATTGCTACACTCTTTTGTCATAATAGATTCCTCTCATTCTTTGTATTTACACAGACAGAACTGGCTCTCTGTCCGTGCATTTTTCTCATTCATGAGCTCTCATGAACTCCTTACCTTACTTCATAAATCTGTCGATCGCTTTTTCCAGTTCCTTGATAGCATCCCTGTCTCCATGCTCCACTGCATCCACGATGCAGTGTTCTATATGATCCTGCAGTATGATCTTGCCTGTATTATTGATCGCAGATTTTACGGCTGACAGCTGGATCAGCACTTCGCTGCAGTCACGTCCTTCCTCCACCATACGCTTAATGGATTCCATATGCCCGATGGCCCTGGAAAGTCTGTTGAGTACGGCCTTGGTCTGTGCGTGGCTGTGATGATGAGGATGTGTGCCATCGTGAGTATGCACATGTTCCTGTTCCCCGTGGGTATGTTCAAGAACGGTTCCATCCTCGAGAACGTGCACATGTGTTTCTTTCATGTGTATTTCCTCCTTCAGATCTCCGTGAAAGAACAGCGCTGCCGGATCATAGATGTCTGAATGTCAAAAATGATGGTTCCGTCTTCCAGTACTGTCTTCTCGTAGGAGACATCCTTCCCCTGAAATTTCTGTTTCACATACGCTTCCGGATCTGCAATCTCCACTTCTTCCACAAATACATCACGCATCTGATTTCTCGGACATTTGTTAAAAATTTCCCAGATTACTTCATACTCTTTCATCTGTGCCTGTTCCTTTCTTAGTCATCTTATCCATTATAATAATTTTATGTTTTTTTGTCAAAAATAATTGCACTCACGCAAATATTGTCGTATGATACATATTAAAAATATTACTGCTCTGTCCGTGGGCAGTAAACATATATTAATGTGATAAATCAAAGGAGATAAATTTCATGCAGCTTTTAAAAGACAGAATTCTGACAGACGGCGTAGTAAAAGAAGGAAATATTTTAAAAGTGGACAGCTTCCTGAATCATCAGATGGATATTGACCTGATCAACGAGGTTGGCAAAGAATTCAAGAAACGTTTTGACCACTGTCCAATCACCAAGATCCTTACCATCGAGGCTTCCGGTATCGGTATTGCCTGTATTGCGGCACAGTATTTCCATGTACCGGTTGTATTTGCCAAGAAAGCACAGAGTGTGAACCTTGACGGCGAGATGTACACCACCAAGGTAGAGTCTTTCACCCACAAGAAAGTTTACGATGTGATCCTTTCCAAGAAATTTCTCGGACCGGAAGATCACGTACTCCTGATCGATGATTTTCTTGCCAATGGCTGTGCACTTCTCGGTCTGATCGACATCGTTAAGAAATCCGGCGCAACTCTTGAAGGAGCCGGAATCGTTATCGAAAAAGGCTTCCAGTCCGGCGGACAGACCATCCGTGACATGGGTATCCATCTGGAATCCCTTGCTATCATTGATTCCATTGCTGATGGCAAACTTACTTTCCGTGAATAAGATTTATCATAAAAAATACTTCTGGAAACTTATATACATTGTTTCCGGGAGTATTTTTATTTTTATCACAGCCAGATCATGATATCATTTCTGATCTATGCATCTGCACCCTTTTCCGCTTTCTCTGAAGGTGTCGGAGTTACTGTTTCCTCCGGTGTCGGTGTTCCGGAAATTTCCGTTTCTTCCTTTTCCGATGAAGCCGATGCAGCTTCCGGTGTATTTTCATCTATATCCGGTTCTTCCATCACCGTAGCTTCCGATGTCACTGTCGGCGTTGGTGTGGCAGTTGCCTCCGGCATGATCTCTTTCTCTTCATAATATCCGTCATCCACAAGCATCTGATAATTATCTGCATCGATCAGCTGGATATCACTGGTCACAGTTCCCACGATCTTGGTCCCGTTGTCATACTGCTCATAATCGGAGATCTCCGGCTTCTCCCCTTTCAGAAGAGCATCCACCATCGTCACACAGTCATTTGCCAGTACACGGTTATCAAACAGCAGATCATCCTCAATCTTTCCCTGGATCGCAGCGGTCACTGCTTCTGCCTCACAGCCGCCTCCTGTGATCATAGGCCAGTCATCCTCTCCAGACACATGTCCTGCATCCTCCAGGGCATCCACAGCCCCAAGTGCAAGGTCGTCAGCACCTGTGCAGATAATATCCGGCGCACCCTCTGTATAATTCTGAGAAAGGATCTCCGCCATATCATTCTTTGCGGTGTTTCTTCCGGAACGCATCACTGCAGTATCATCAAAGGTCAGCTTTCCTGAAGTACATACCAGTGTTCCGTCGTCGAAATATTCCTGAAGCTTCTCCATCACGCCATTATAAAAAAACAGTGCGTCACGATCATCCGGAGAGCCCATAAGGAACTCAATGGTCAGAGTTTTCTTTTCTTCCCGGGCTTTCTCCAGATCCATTTTTTTTATGATGGAATCTCCCACCATTTTTCCGGCTTTTCTTGTATTAAAGGTAACATAATAGTTGACCTTATCTGTATCCATGATCAGCTGATCGTAAGAAATCACAGGGATAGATTTCTCATACACCTGCTCCAGCACATCGTTCAGGCTGTAAGCATCTGAAGGTGCGATGACAAGTGCAGAAAGCTCTTCATCGTCCAGAATGGACTGGATCTGTGATACCTGCGTATCACTGTCTTCATCTGCCCAAAATATCTCTGCATCATATCCATCATCTTCCAGTGTATTCTGAAGAGTTTCTCCATCAGCAGACCAACGGGGATCATCTGCTGATGAAGGCAGAAACACACCTACTTTCTTATCTGCTGCCGCAGTTTCTTTTGCTTCTTCTTTTTCTTCTTCCTCTGCATCATTGCTGTTTTTGGCTTTTCCCTCCGGGTCTTCAGACTCCACACTTTCATTGGCTGCCTCTGTCGCCTCTTTGTTTTTTCCACAGCCGGAAAAGGCTGCTGTAAAGACAAAAGCTCCCACAAGCAGGATTGCTGTTTTTTTCTTCATGATCAAATCTCTCCTATAAGCCTTTATAGTCCTTTGCCAGTGATTTCAGATAGTCTCTGTAGGCGGCTGCAGATTTCTTGGGTTTCAGGATACGTACACTGCCGCCCATCCCGGTCAGCCAGCCGTAGAATTTTCCATTTTCCGGAAGCTCTGCAGTTACCGTCAGATCTCCGCTATCTTTCATCTTATATTCTGCATCTGTGCCGAAAAAGTCACGCACCTCCGCCTGTACAGCTCCGGTACAGAGAAGTTTTATTTCTTTTTTTATGGTTCCGGCTGAAGCCTCAAGAAGCTTCCGGTACCCTGTCACAGAGGTCTCATGAATATCTTTAGTTTCATGAATCTCCTTAGCTTCCGCAGTCAGCCCGGATTCTTCAGACGGCTGTTCCTCTCCGGCACTCTCACCGGCAAGATAATACCCACCCGGCCGTTCTCTTGTATAACGGATATCCATTCCAAAAGAACGTAATACCTCCACATCATCATAAATGCTCTTTCGCTCTGCACGGATTCCCTGTTTCTCAAGATTCTCAAGGATCTTCTGCATAGATATTACCCGATGCTCCCCTGTTTCCCGCAGCATTTTTTCAAGGTACAGGATCTTCGCCTTCTGATTGTTTGATTTTGCCATACTGCCCTCTTATCCTTCGTTTTTTACAAAGCGATGGAAAATATAGGAGTTTGCCTCCTGTTCCTCGCTGTCGTCCAGTTTCTCAAGTTCGATCTTTTTACCGTATTTCTTTTCCAGTGCACGGCTGATCAGAAGATCTGCAAGCTGCGGATTCTTGGGAAGAAGCGGTCCGTGAAGATACGTACCGATCACATTTTTGTATACAACCCCTTCCTCACCGGATTGTCCGTCATTTCCGTATCCTGACAGAACCTTTCCCAGGGATCTGTTGTTTCCGATGGTGGTACGCCCTCCATGATTTTCAAAACCTACGATGGGCATATCAAAAAGATCGCTCTGCATCACAATGTTTCCAATAAGGCGGCCTTTTCCCTGCTCAGTGCTCATATCTACAAGCTTCAGACCCTCGATCATTCCCTGATCCGTCTTATAATAATTTCCAAGGAGCTGATACCCTCCACAGATTGCGATCACAACTCCATTGTCTTCCACATACGCCTTGAAATCCTTCTGGATTTCCTTCAGCTTTTCACATACCAGCATCTGTTCTCTGTCGGAGCCACCGCCAAGAAGTACGATATCCAGTTTGGAAAAATCGATTCTGTCATCCAGTTCATAAGCTATGGTTTCTGCCTCGATTCCTCTCCAGAGACAGCGCTTCATCAGACACTGGATATTTCCTCTGTCACCGTAAAGGTTCAGAAGATCCGGATATAAATGCCCTATCGTTATCTTCATTTCTCACCCTCCAGTTTCTTCAGGATATTTCTGGTGCCAAACAGCGCCGTATAATTTACAAGTACATAAAGATTGCCGCATCCATCCCCGATTCGTTTGCGGATGGCTGTCTCCACATCATTTTCCAGCATGGACGGGATATCCACATATTTCAGACGGAGGCGCATATCCTGACACCGGATACCACTGACTGTGATGGAATTGATATTGTCACCTCCGAAAAGATCAAAATCCACATCCCAGAGCCAGGAGATATCTTTTCCATCCTGTGCATTATCATTGATCACAATGATGATATCCTTTGGTGATCCGTCCTGCATCACAGCTGAAATGTTCTGGTTAAAACCGGCCGGATTCTTGGCAAGATTCAGAACAACACTGGTGCCCTTGATCCGAAACTGTTCATTGCGTCCGTTTTCCGGATTAAACTTCCGGAGCATCTCATTAAAATGCTCCGCCTTAAAGCCTGCGGTACGAATTCCCGCATAGGCAGCCAGAATATTATACACATTATAGAATCCCTTATAATTGGCCACGATCCGTTTATCCTCCACTGTAAAGGCAATCTGATCATCCACCTTCACATCTGTGGCATCAAAGTCGATCTCCGGACGTTTAAAGCCGCATTTCGGACATCTGTAGTCTCCCAGCTGACTGTAATGATAGAAGCTGTAGATCAGCCTTTCTCCACAGCACTTACAGAACCGGCCCTCACGGATCTCGTTTGTTTTGTTCTCGATCACCGGTTTGCTGATCCCGTAGGTTACAAAAGGATTTCCGCAGTCCATGGCAAGATATGCAGACAGTGCATCATCACCATTGACAATAACCTTCATATCCGGAACCTTTTTCATCATTTCTTCCAGGATATTCATAGTGATATCGATCTCGCCATAACGGTCCAGCTGATCACGGAACAGATTGGTCATAACCATATAATCCGGTCTGATCCTTGTGAACACATGTCTTGTGGATGCCTCATCCACCTCGATACAGGCATAATCCGCATCCAGTTTTCCGCTGAATTTTGCCCCCAATACAAAGGCTGCCACAACTCCGTTGAGCATGTTGGAACCGGTATGATTGCAGATGACCTTTTTTCCCTCTGCCTCAAGGCCTGCGCACAGCATGTTATTGGTTGTGGTCTTTCCGTTGGTTCCGCATACTACAAATATTTTTTCTCTTACCTGAGAAGAAAGCTCTTCCAGGATATCCGGACAGATCTTCATCGCGACCTTACCGGCCCAGGTCACACCCTGCCGGCCCATAAGCTTACAGACATGTCCTGTGATCTTTGCTGCCATCACAGCAATGGTTGTTCTTATTTTCATAATCTTCTGATTCCTTTATTTTTATTTCTCTTACCACAGATCTTCCGCTGTCAGGAAATCGGTACAGATTCCTTCTGCTCCCTGCGAAATGTATCTTCTGGCCTGGTCACGGTCATTGACCGTATAAACATACAGACTGATCCCGTTTTTTTCAAAGATCTTCTCCGTTTCTTCTGACCAATACTCCCAGTATACTGTTGCTGCCGGAATTCCCTTTTCTTTACAGAAGGATGCAATATACTCCAGCTCTTCCACAGAATACTCCTGCCACAGTGAATATACATAGGAAGGAAAAGAATAGAGCATGGCCGTTCCGGGAAACATTGCTTCATTGTAGATTTCCGGAATGATCCGATCCAGCGTCTCACCGGCACCTGCATTCCTGGCGATTTCCACATAATCACTGTAATCCTCCAGTGTTCTCTGATAATTGCGAAGAGAATACTGTTTGGAATCGATCAGCACATATGCATCCGGATAATCTTTCAGAAGAAGGAAAAAATCCTCCAGTGTCATGGGGGTGTATTTCCCATATATTTTACTTTGTCTGAATTCCTTTTCTGTAAGGACTTTTTTTCCGTTGCCATCCCACTGTCCCATGGAATCGTTCCAGTTATGCCTGCAGACCCATACTCCATCGGATGTCCTGGAAAGATCCAATTCAAAAAGACGAACTCCCTGTTCATACATGAACAGAAATCCCTCTCTGGAATTCAGGTAATCCTTTCCGTCCATACCTCCCAGAGCATGTGCAATGGTCCTGTAGTCCTTCCAGCTAAATCCTCCTGATGTATTCCGGGCAGCTTCTGTTTCCGGAAAACTTCCTCCCAGAAGAAAAAGCGATACAAACAGTATTTCCAATGTCAGTATAAAACGTCGCATCATCTCAGGCAACAAAAAAATGCACAAGACGTAAAGGAAAACATTTCCTCGCTGCTTTCCTTTTTATCTTCTGCAAATTTATCATATCCGGGAACCTGTCCCAAACCATTCCTATATTGTTTCTGTCCGGTAATACCAAAAGTCCCACCGACCATGTTTATCATCCTTTCGCATACGTGTAGTCGTATTTCATACATTACCGATTGTACGCTAAAAAAGGATAATAATCAAGTTAATCCTCTTCTTCCTCGTCATATTCCTGCTGAAGCCTCAGATATTCATCATATTTCTCGTGTGCATTCCGATTATAGGATCGGGAGATCGGTATTACATGCTCTCCGATATGGAAGCTGTCATTTTCAGCTCCTGTGACCCGTTCCATATTTACTATAAAGCTCTGATGACACCGCAAAAATGTACCGTCGTCAAGCTGTTTTTCGAAGTCTTTCAGCTTACCTCTGCACTGGAGTATGCTTCCGTCTGTCCTATGGAAATTCACGATATGCAGACTGCTGGTAATATAGCTAACCTGACTGTAGCGTAAAGTATACACACGGGCACGATACTGAAAATGGATCACCCGCTCATCATTCCCGTCGCTGAGTCGCTTCTTCAGTGGTTCCATTACATATTCCAAAGTTTCTTCGGTCACAGGTTTCAGTAAATAGTTATATGCAAACAGGTCAAAAGCATTTCTGTAATATTCATCGCTTCTACTCATAAAAAGCACTGCCACTGACATTTCTTTTTCACGTATCTTCCTTATTGTTTCCAGTCCGTCTACTTTCTTTGAATCAATGTTCACAAAGATTGCATCATAAGGTTTCCTTTTCTTTTCCAATTCTTCCAATAAAAGCTCGCCGCTTTTAAATATCCGAATTTCTGACCCTGGAACGATCCGCTCAAGCTGTTTGTGAAGTTTTCTCGCATCCGCCTGCATATCATCACAAATGGCAATGGTCATCATCGTCATATTTATGTATCCCCTTTTACTCCATCATTGTTACTTTTGTTCTATATATTATACCATGATTTGTTATTCAAATTATGATATCTTAATGTAATTTATGGTCGAAAACCCACCATTTATGCATTTTTTCGAGTTTTTTGGAATATTAAAAAAGGACATCTGCATTTCTGCAAATGTCCTTTAAATCGGTCAGAAGTAAATTATACAAGCTCGATAAGAACTTCCATTGCTGCATCGCCTTTACGCTGTCCGATCTTAACGATTCTTGTGTAACCACCGTTACGATCTGCGTATTTCGGAGCGATCTCGCTGAACATCTTGTCAACCATGTCAACTTCTTTTGTATTTTTCTTTCTGCCAGCGCCCTTAGCAGGAACCTCTGTTACAGGATAGAAAACTTTCATCATCTCACGACGTGCATGAAGTCTGGAAGGAGCATCTTTCTTGATCTCTTTCTGAACTTCATCGTAAACTGTTTTCTTTTTGCCGTCTACGACTTCTTTTACACGTTTTCCGTCAGCATCTTTACGAGCAACCTTAGCTGTTACTGTAACTGTCTCGAAATTGTCTTTCTCACGTACAGCCATAGCGATAAGTCCCTCAGCGATCTTACGGATCTCTTTAGCCTTAGCTTCTGTTGTCACGATCTTTCCGTGATGAAGAAGGTTTGTAACCTGATTTCTGAGAAGTGCTTTTCTCTGGTTAGATGTTCTGCTTAATTTTCTATATTTTGCCATTTTATTATCCTCCATCTGTGGGACACCAGGACATGCTTGTTCGGTCTTACTGTCCTGCTGCTGACACCCCACTCATTACTCTGTTTCCGGATTATTCCTCTGTAGGCTGGAGCTGAAGTCCCAGCTCTTTGAGTTTTGCAAGTACTTCCTCTAAGGATTTGCGGCCCAGATTACGAACCTTCATCATATCGTCAGAAGTCTTGTTGCATAATTCTTCAACCGTATTGATACCGGCTCTCTTAAGGCAGTTGTAGGAACGAACAGAGAGCTCAAGCTCATCAATGCTCATCTCAAGAACCTTTTCCTTCTCATTGTCTTCTTTCTCGATCATAACCTCTGCGGTCTTAGCATTCTCGGAAAGATCAATGAACAGGTTTAAATGCTCGCTGAGAACCTTCGCTGCAAGGCTGACTGCCTCATCCGGATCAAGTGTTCCATTGGTATATACATCCAGTGTAAGCTTGTCAAAGTCAGTTACCTGACCAACTCGTGTATTCTCTACGATCATGTTGACTCTGTCTACCGGTGTGTAGATCGCATCCACTGCGATCATACCGATCGGCATGTCATCGGTTTTGCCTTTGTCTGCACTGATATAGCCACGTCCCTTGGTAATGGTAAGCTCCATGGCCAGTCTGCAGTCTTTTCCACCGTTCAGGGTTGCGATCACCTGATCCGGGTTCATGATCTCAATATCCTGATCTGCCTGGATATCAGCTGCTGTAACAACACCTTTGCCCTCACACTCAATGTATGCGGTCTTCGGCTCATTATCACTGCTGTGATTCTTAATGGCAAGAGATTTCAGATTCATGATGATTTCGGTCACATCTTCCTTCACGCCCGGAATGGAGCTGAATTCATGAAGTACACCATCGATCTTCACCTGGCTTACTGCAGCTCCCGGAAGGGAGGACAGCATAATTCTTCTTAAAGAATTGCCAAGGGTAGTACCATAACCTCTTTCCAGAGGCTCTACAACGAATCTTCCAAACTTCTTATCTTCGGATATTTCGGTAATTTCGATTTTTGGTTTATTGAAATCAAACACTATAAGGTTCCCTCCTTCTGGGTTAATCAACATTCGAGGGTATTACCAATTTTTATAACTGTAGGCACAGTAAACAGTTACTAATTATTTAGAATACAGCTCGACGATAAGCATCTCGTTTACAGGAACATCGATCTGCTCTCTTGTAGGAAGCTCTTTAACTACACCCTTCAGGTTCTCCTGATCAACGTCGATCCACTCCGGAACAAGTCTTCCGCCAGTGATCTCAAGGATTCCTTTATATCTCTCAGAGCCTTTGCTCTTCTCTCTGATCTCAATTGTGTCTCCTGCTTTGCACAGGTAGGACGGAATGTTTACACATTTTCCGTTAACAAGTACGTGCTTGTGATCTACGATCTGACGAGCCTCTCTTCTTGTTCTGGCAAATCCCATACGGAAAACGATGTTGTCAAGTCTGCTCTCAAGCATAACCATAAGGTTCTCACCTGTCTGGCCCTGCATTCTGTCGGCTTTCTTGTAGTAGTTACGGAAAGGTTTCTCAAGAACTCCGTAGATAAATTTTGCTTTCTGTTTCTCTTTTAACTGAAGACCATACTCAGACACCTTGCGGTTTGCACGTTTTAACTGTCTTGTGGACTTCTTATCAATTCCTAAGTAAATCGGATCCAGGCCAAGGGATCTGCATCTTTTCAGAACAGGTACTCTATTTACTGCCATTTCAACTACCTCCTAATTAGACTCTTCTGCGTTTTGGTGGACGGCATCCGTTGTGAGGAACCGGAGTTACGTCACGAATGCTGGTTACTTCAAGTCCGCATGCCTGAAGCGCACGGATTGCAGCTTCACGGCCTGAGCCCGGGCCTTTTACCATAACGTCTACTGTTTTTAATCCATGAATTAAAGCAGCCTTTGTTGCAGTCTCTGCTGCCATCTGTGCTGCATAAGGGGTAGATTTCCTTGAACCTTTAAATCCAAGACCACCGGCACTTGCCCATGAAAGAGCGTTTCCTTCGTTATCTGTCAGTGTGACGATTGTATTGTTGAAGGAAGACTGAATGTGTGCCTGTCCGTGTTCAACGTTTTTCTTGACACGACGTTTTGTCGTTTTCTTTGTAACTTTTGCCATTTTAAAACTAACCTACACTTTCCTTTTATTGAAATTAATTAGTTATATCTATAAATTATTTCTTCTTGTTTGCAACAGTTCTCTTCGGTCCCTTGCGAGTTCTCGCATTTGTCTTAGTCTTCTGACCACGAACCGGGAGTCCTTTACGATGACGGATACCTCTGTAGCATCCAATCTCCTGCAGTCTCTTGATGTTAAGGGCGATTTCCCTTCTCAGATCACCTTCTACTGTCATTGTCTCATCAATAACAGCGCTCAGTCTCTTAACCTCGTCATCAGTCAGATCTCTGACACGTGTGTCAGGATTAACCTCTGCTTTAGCAAGAATTTTGTCTGCGCTTGGTCTACCAATTCCATAAATGTAGGTAAGACCGATTTCAATACGTTTCTCTCTTGGTAAGTCTACACCAGCTATACGAGCCATGTACTGTTTCCTCCATTTTCTGTTTCTGAAAGTTCCGCATATCGTATGTCACTTGCTCTCGCAAGGTGAAATGGGACATATCGACCTGCCGCTTTCTTTTCTAGTTTCCTAATTGGGGTGCCTCGGTAAAACACCCAGCTGTAATTGGCGAATCACAGCCTTTCCGAAATTGCGGATCTTAACCGCTGTTGCCTCTCGGTATTAGGCAATACATGCTTATTATCTGTTCAGTAGAACAACCCTGCCGGGTGTTTCATACCGCAGCCGCACGTTTCACAAACATTCCAAAGAAGTTCCGATATGGGAATCAACCCTGACGCTGTTTGTGCTTCGGGTTCTCACAGATGATTCTGATGGATCCCTTTCTCTTAATGACCTTGCACTTCTCGCAGATCGGCTTTACAGATGATCTTACTTTCACTGGAAATCCTCCTTCCGTAAATTAGTCTCATATCTGCAGTTTCACAGGCGCACTCATACACAGTATTTGCGCGCTTGAAATATATACTAACACCTGTTTTCCTGAAATGCAAGAAAAAATTTAAAAAATTTTTGATTTTTTTTACAGGCTGTATTATAATGGGTGGCAAAGTCCGGCAGACATATGGAATCTGCCTATTTTAATGAAAGGAATCTTTACATATGCATACGGAAATGAAATATCGTTTTCTGATACATTACACCTTATCTTTTATCGGTGGATACCTGGGGCTTTATGCCATTGTGTCAAGAGCTGATCTCTTCGGCAATGCCCAGACAGCCAATCTTCTTGGTGTTGTGCGGGATCTCATAGGCAGGGATTTTTCGGATATGCTTCTGCGTGTGGGTGCGCTTCTCATATATATGGCTGCTGTTATCCTTACGGTCTGGATCCCAGAGCATTTTTCCGCAGATCTTCGTTTTATCAGTATCGGGATCGATATCTTTGCGATCCTGCTCCTGGGATTCTTTCCTTCCGGAATGTCTCCGGTTGTGGCTCTTTACCCCGTGTTCTTTGCAATGCCTTTCCAGTGGTGTACCTTCAAGGCTCCCGGCGGATATAACAGCTCCACGATCTTTTCCACCAACAACCTTCGCCAGTTCACCACAGCTGTCACTCAGTTCCTTATGAAAAAGGACAGCGCACAGTGCGATAAAGCAAAATTCTACGGAATGACGCTGCTTTCTTTTCATACAGGTGCAGCTTTGTCTCTGATCCTGTATATGACCTGCGGTCTTTCAGGCGTATGGCTCTGTCTGGTTCCTGCCTTCTATGCTGTATGGCTGATCAGTGCAGACCGGAATACCGTAGCCGATACACCGGCAGTTACCCGAAGCACAGCTTCTGACGGCAGCAGCTTCAGAAATCTTTCCTGTAAGAAAAAAGAGGCCTGACTTTATTTTAGCTTTGATAAAATAAGAGGAAATGTGATCTGTTTTTACACTGTCACATTTCCTTTTTTTGTTTACGCGTAAGCCCCTCTGACGCTTACAGCTTATATGCGTTCGAAATCCAGTATTATGATTTTGAATGGCCGCAAATTGATTTCATCTATATTTCTCATACTATCCTCATAACATATCAATATGCTCTGTAACTTGTTTAAACATTTCACGGTATTTACATTGCACTTACCGGGAAAATCTTTTATAATTATTCCAGAAATCATAAATCCTGCTATATATTTTTGACCGAACATGAATGGAGAATTGAAATGCCCAAAAGTATTTACGAAGATATCTATAAAGATCTGAAAATGAAAATAGAGGACAACACCTTTGCCTATCAGGAGCTTCTGCCTTCCGAAAACACTCTGATCCAGACTTACGGCTGCTCCCGCAATACTCTGCGACGTGCGGTCAGTCTTCTTGTCAGTGACGGCTATGTACAGACCATGCAGGGAAAAGGTGTCCGCAATATCTACCGTCCAAACGAGAAGACTGCTTTCACCATCGGAGAGATCGAAACCTTCAAGGAATCTGCTGCAAGGAACGGTCAGAATGCCCATACGGAGGTGGCTCTTTTTACAGAGCTTTGTATCAGCAAAAATCAGTCAGCTTACACAGGATTTCCCGCTGGTGCAGAAGTATATTATATTCAGCGTATCCATTATCTTGAAGATATCCCGCTGATCATCAACCATAATTATTTTCTGAAGGAATCCGTTCCCGGCCTTACTGCCGAGATTGCCAGTCATTCTATCTATGAATATCTGGAACAGGTGCTTCATATGTCCATTGTCAACAGCAAACGTATCATGACTATGGAAAAGGTTACAGAAATTGATGAAAAATATCTTCATCTGAATGTAAAGGATTATAACTGCGTGGCTGTGGTGTCCAGCCAGACTTATAACAGTGACGGTGTGATGTTTGAGTATACCCAGTCACGGCACAGACCGGATCATTTTCGATTTTATGATAATGCCCTGCGCCGATGAGCCCGGCTCATAACTGCTTCGCAGCTATACGGTTATGAGCAGGTGACAAATGTGGCTCACAAATATCCGCCTGGATCTGTATAGATACCTGGATCTGTATAGATGCTGCAGTTTCCTATTTTCCAAAATTATGTTATACTGAAACGATCAACGGAGAGAGGAAATTTTATTTTTATGAAAAAACGAGAATCTTTTAACAGCCGCTGGGGGTTCATTCTGGCCTGCATCGGGTCTGCGGTTGGAATGGGAAATATCTGGATGTTTCCCACCAGAGTTTCCCTGTATGGCGGGGGATCGTTCCTGATCCCGTATTTTATTTTTGTGGCACTGATCGGCTTTACCGGGGTGATCGGTGAGATGAGCTTTGGCCGCGGGACACGTTCCGGGCCCATTGACGCCTTCGGCATGGCCTGCGAAACCAAATGCAGACGAAGGCTGGGCGAAACACTGGGCTGGATACCGGTGATCGGTGCACTGGCCATGGCTATCGGTTATACGGTTGTTATGGGATGGATCTTCCGATATATGCTCGGAACCTTTACAGGATCTACCCTGGCACCGGCAGATATTGAGTCCTTTGGCGCCAAATTCGGAGGCATGGCCTCTGCCTGGGGAAATAATCTCTGGCAGCTGGCTGCTCTTGTGATCTGCATGTTTATCCTGATGTACGGCGTTGGAAGCGGCATCGAAAAGGCCAATAAAGTGATGATGCCTATCTTCTTTATACTGTTTGTGATCCTTGGCATCTATGTTGCCTTTCAGCCGGGAGCTGCTGCCGGATACCGCTATATCTTCCGCGTGGAGCCGGAAGTTCTGGCAAAGCCTTCCACCTGGATCTTCGCACTTGGACAGGCATTTTTCTCCCTGTCTGTTGCAGGCAACGGTACACTGATCTACGGATCTTATCTTCCGGACAGCGAAGATATCCCTGCATCTGCTGCAAGGGTAGCACTTTTTGATACTCTGGCTGCTATGCTGGCAGCACTTGTTATCATTCCGGCCATGGCTACCACAGGTGCCAAGCTTGACCAGGGCGGTCCCGGACTTCTGTTCATCTACCTGCCACACCTGATCAAAACCATGCCTGGCGGACGGATCATTGCCATCATCTTTTTCGTAGCTGTGTTCCTTGCAGGCATGACCTCGCTTATGAACCTTTATGAAGCTCCTATTGCCACAGTTCAGGAAAAAACAGGTCTTGGCCGGATCCCTTCCTGCATGGTGATCTCAGTGATCGGCGTTGTGGTTTCGCTTCTTATCCAGGGCATTGTTTCTGACTGGATGGATGTACTTTCCATCTATATCTGTCCTCTCGGCGCAGGACTTGCAGGGATCATGTTCTTTTGGATCTTCGGCCGAAGCTATGTGGAAAGCCAGGTCAACAAAGGCCGCGAGAAACCATTCACGAAATATTTTTATCCGGTGTGTAAATATCTTTATATTCCGGTATGCTTTCTGGTGCTAATCCTTGGTGTTGTGCTGGGCGGGATCGGATAAATTTTTTTCATCTGTGTACAGCAAAAAAACCTGTGTGTTTTCTTTAAGAGAAAGCACACAGGTTTTTCTTTATATTTTATAAATCATTCATTCACCTTTAGCCTTTTACAGCTCCGACCGTCATTCCTTTGATAAAATATTTCTGCAGTGACATAAACAGAACTGCGATCGGAAGAACCGAAATGACGATTGCTGCCATTGCAGTAGTATAATCACTGCTCTGTGCCGAAAACAGGGACTGGATCGCCACAGTCAGGGTTTTCAACTGTTTTTTGCTCACATAAAGGCTGGCAAGAAGATAATCATTCCAGATCTGAAAAGACTGCATGATGACTAGCGTTGCCATCGCCGGTTTCAGAAGCGGAAGCACGATCTTAAAGTATGTCTGAAAAACAGAACACCCGTCAATTCTGGCTGATTCCTCCAGTTCCAGAGGAACCGTACTCATAAAGCTAGTCATCAGAAAAACTCCAAAAGACAGTCCTGTGGCGACATACATCAATATGATCCCATATCTCGTATTAGTAAGATGCATTTTGTAACCGATCGTATAGATTGGCAGAAACAGCGCCTGATACGGGATCAGGATTCCCACAATAAAATATACATACGCAAATTTGAAAAACTTTCTGTGGCATCTTGCGATCGCCCATGCTGTTGTTCCACACAATACAGCAAGGATCAGGACACTGATTCCTGTGTAAACAAACGTGTTGATAAACGTTGCTTTCATATTCAGCTTATCGAAAGCCTTGATATAGTTTTCCAGGTTCAGTGACTTCGGAAGGGACAGCGGGCTTTCCAGGTACAGTTCTTTCTTTGTTTTGAAGGAATAATTCAAAATAATAAAGATCGGCGCAAGATAAATAATTGCACATAAAGTCATAATAACCTGTACGATAGCTGTTGTTTTGGTATAAGGCTGTTTTGCTGTCTCATCTTTTTCTTTTTTTCTTAAGCCTGCCATTATGCCTGTACCTCCTTTTTACGCAATCCTTTTACCTGGATCAGAGCCACAAGTAAAAGAGCAAATACAAGTGTGACTGTCATTGCAGAGCCGTAACCATACTGTCTTCCATTGATGGCTGTTGTATATGTTTTATAAATAACAGATGTGGAAGCTCTTCCCGGTCCTCCTTTTGTGGATGTTACCAGAAGATCATATACCTTCAGAGAACCTGTTGTGATTCCAACTACGCAGATCGTGATGGCAGGAGCAAGCATCGGAATCGTAACATTGAAAAATCTGTGGATCGCATTTGCGCCGTCTACTTTTGCAGCTTCATAAAGTTCTGCTGGTACGGACTGAAGTCCTGCAAGATAGATCAGCATCCAATATCCTACCCACTGCCAGTTATTTGCAATGAGAAGCCCTCCAAGAACCGTATCCGGGCTTCCAAACAGCATGAAATTAAAATTGGTTCCCAGCCAGTCATTGATAGCAGGAAGCACGTTGGAGAACATTTTCAGCCATACAAAACCTACAACTACCGCACTGATCAGACATGGAATAAAAAATGCCGCACGATACATTTTCTGTGCACGGATCCCGCTGTCCAGCGCAACTGCAAAAAGAAGTGCCAGAATGTTCTGGATCACAGTATTTCCAATAGTAAATTTGATGGTAAACCACCAGGCATCCAGAAAGTCTTTATCTTTAAAAAGTTTTATGTAATTCTGGATCCCCACAAAAGTTTTCTCCGGAGTCATTCCATCCCAGTCTGTCAGAGAATACCGGAAAGAAAGAATCAGTGGAATAATCAGACCTATTGTAAAAATGATCATTCCCGGAAGTACCAGAACCAGATACTGCCTGACCATACGCTTTTCAATACTTGAAGAATTCTTGTTTTTTTTCATAATATCGCTCCATTCTGCCGCCATTTTATGCTCACGAAAGTTTACAAAAGGGGAGGGATCTATACCCTCCCCTTTACATCTGTTTTAACTTTTTATTCTGCACTTGCACTGCTTGCATCAACTCTTCCATCTGCCGCTTTGAGACAGTCTTCAAAGGACTCTTCACCCTGAAGCCATGCAGCAATATCTTTTGCATTTTCTTCCTGGAAGCCGCCCCATACGAGCTGATTGTTTCCAAGAGTTACATCCACAATATTATTATCTGCCGCATACTGGTCGATATCTTTCTGGATCGGGTTATTGAATGTCGGTGATACATCTTTCAGCATGGAAGACGTCTTTGTATAGTCAAGAATCTCAACTGCCAGATCTTTATCCGATGTCATAACATCCAGGAATGCATCTACTGCTTCCTGATGCTCTGTCTTTGCACTTGTCATAATGGTGATATTCGGCTCAAAGATCAGTTTGGAATCGCCGGTCTGATTCGGGAACGGGAAAATACCAAAGTCAAAGTTCTCGTCAATATCCAGGAAGTTCTGGATAGACCAGGAACCGGAAACCTTCATCGCTGCTTCTCCAAGAACCATTTTTGCATCACAGTCTGTTTGCTCTGTGGAGAATGTATCCTTGAATGTATTGTCATAGATCAGTTTGTTGTAGTTATAAGCATTCTGCATATCTTTGTCATCGGAGAAGCTTACCTCGCCGGCACGGAATTTGTCACCCCAGTCAGGAGTTTTATTAAATACATCGTTCATTGCAAACTGCATGGTCACATTTCCGATAGACCAGGTATCTACCATGTGGCTTGCAAAAGGTGTGATTCCCTTTTCATTACAGTCATCAATGATCGCCTGCAGATCATCCAGAGTCTTCGGAACTTCCCATCCGTTTTCCTCAAACATGGTGCGGTTGTAGTAAACACCCTGGTACAGTGCGTTGAAAACCATTCCGTAAGCTTTTCCATCAATGGATACGTTTTCTCTTACCGCATCCAGTCCACGGTCCAGATATTTGGAATCAATCTCGCCAAGAACACCCTGTGGCGCGTAAGTTGCCACATCCTGTGCTTTTCCGATCATGATATCCGGAAGGCCGGACTGCATATACTGCTGCATCTTCGGCTGGAAATCATTTCCCCAGTCTACACATTCCCACTCCAGCGTTACATTCGGATATTTTTCTGCCATCGCCTCATCGATCATATCCTCAATACCGGCATCTGTATTGGACTGTCCTGCTAGAATTGTAAGTGTTACCGGCTCCTCCTCTGCTGCCGCATTGCACATAACTGCACTCCCACTCATGGTTCCGATCAATACACTTGCTGCGATCACCACGCTCATTGCTTTTCTTTTCATTCTTTCTTCCTCCTTTTTCGTGTTTCTTCTCGTCCTTCATTTGATGAATCCATTATAGCCGAGTCACAGCCTTGTGCATTAGTAATTATTTGAAAAAATAAGTTGTCATTATTTTAAAATTTCCGATTCATTCAATGAATTCCTGTACTCTCTTGGACTCATCCCTTTTACTTTTTTAAACACCTTATTGAAATACGTGTAATCGTCATATCCTACCATGAATGCGATCTCTGTCAAGTTTCGGTCAGATTTTTTCATATATTCAATGGCCTTATTCATACGTTTCTCACAAAGATATACCATGAGATTTTTCCCTGTTTCTTTTCGGAACATTCTGGAAAAATAGGAGCTTTCCACATGGAACATTCCTGACAGGGATGTGAGTGTGATATTATCCTGAAAATGTTCCTCCACATATTCTGCTGCTTCTTGTATGCAATTCCGTATGGAATCATTCGTTTCCAAAGACTTCTCATTCATGCAGTCCTCTATAATCTCAGTCATAACCTCACAGACCTTCTCCGTATTCATTGTTCCGATAGCTCCATCTGCCATTTCCCTCAGTTCCTGCATATCCTGAATCTGTTTTTTTCTCTGCTTCCGAAGATACTCTTCCTGTATGATATTGATAAAACGCATCACTGTCTGCCGTACCTCCAGGTATGTCCATCTGTTTTCTTCTGCCCTGCCAAGACCGATCTCCTGAAAAATAAGCCTCTTCATACCCTGCTGGTCATTATTTTTCATACAGTTATGGATTTCTCTTATATGTGTCTCTGAAATCCTGCTTTGAATCTGTGCATCTTCTTTTGCCGGCTCTTTTCCGGTTTTTATGACTACACTTTTCTTTCCGAAGCTTCTGAGCATCATACATGAAATATCCTGTATATATGCTTCTCCTATATTTTCTGTAGAATAATTATGCTCAGATTCCACAACTGTGATCGGGCTCTTTGTTGCGATTGCAAGATCATTAATGATCTTCAGTCCCAGATACTGTACAAGCGCATTTTCTTTCTGCAAAATGATCAGAAATTCATTGGAACGGTAAACATGGTTAAAGATCACGCCTTCTTTTCCACAGATTTCCTGCAGACGCTTCTTCACAGAAAAAGAAAGAAGATTGATATCATATCCATACAACTGCATCAACTCCCCCAGATCATGGATTTTTATCAGGATCAGGCATGCACCTGCAAACTGCATATGAGTTGTCCGTACCATATTCATGTTTCTGGAAGTTACTCTGGTATCCAGAAGCTGGGAATACTCACGGTCCTGAATAAAGGATGATGCCCGCAGAAGATCCAACTTCTGTTTCTTCTCCGATTCCTGCTTTTCCTGTCTATCCGCCAGAATTTCCAAAGCTTTGGACAATGCGTTTACAAGGTCTATTTTATTGACTGGCTTCATAAGATAATTAATGGCGCCGGACATAAAGGATTCCTTTACATAATCAAAATCATCATATCCGCTGATCACAAATGTCAGCAGATGCGGCTGTACCTCTTTAATTTTTTTCAGCAGTTCCACTCCGTTCAGATAAGGCATATTGATGTCTGTAATAAGAATATCCGGCTTTTCTTCCCCGATTCTTTTTAACACCTCTTCTCCATCTGCCGCCGGTTCCAGAAATTCCAGCGAATACTTTTCCCAGTCTATGATCCGCCTGATCTTTTCTCTTGTCCAGTATTCATCATCTGCAAACAATACTTTATATTTTCTGCTCTTCAAAATAATTTCCCCCCTGCTTTTTTCTCGGAACAGTGAGTATCACCCTGGTTCCCTTTCCCGGAGTGCTCTCAATCTTTACCCCGTACTGTTCTCCAAACAAAAGCCTCATTCTTTTATGAATATTCAGAATTCCAATGGAATCTCTTTTATCTCCCTGGTCCGGGCTTTCCTCAAACAACTCCCTGATCCGTTCTTCGGACATTCCCACTCCATTATCCTCGACGGTAATAACCAGATTCTGTTCTTCCGGACAAGCACATATGTAAATTTTTTTCTCACCTTTGTAATTTTTCAGTCCATGATTGATGGCATTCTCCACCAGTGGCTGTATGGAGATACGTGGCAGTTCATCGTTCAGGATCGTGTCATTGATATCAAATGTATACTGGATCTGATTCTGCATCCGGATATTCATAATATAAATATAATTTTTCAGATGAACCATTTCCTGGGACACCGTGGAAAACGGCTTTTTCATATTGAGGCTGTAGCGGAAAAGCTCTGCCAACGACTGACACAGCGCACTGACCTGGTCACATCCGTCTATCTCGGCAATGCTTCCCATAGTATCCAACGTATTATAAAGAAAGTGTGGATTGATCTGTGCCTGTAAAGCCTGATACTGCGCATGGTTCAGAAGCAGTTTGTTTTCATATTCTCTTGCGATCAAGCCCTCGATCTGGTCCAACATATTGTTAAAACTTTTTCCCAGTTCTCCTGCCTCGTCCTCTTTCAGGTTTTCCATACGCAAATGCGTTTCTCCTGCCTGTATCCGCTTAACGGTTTTTGTCATATCCTCCAGTGGTCTGCTTAAGCTTTTGCTGACAAAATAAAAGGAAATACTGGTCACTGCCAACATGATTATTGTGATCAGAAGAAGATTCTGGTTCAGAACTTTCTCATTTTTTGCAAGTAATTCTTTCGGCATGATGGAAAATGCCCCCAGATTATAATCTTCCTGATATACGGAAAAAAGTTCTCTGTCATTGATTCGGATATCCTGTGCGGACTCTTCTTTTTTCCGGATCATATCTGACAATTTCTTATAACTGGATCTGCAGTCATCTTCCAGCTTTCCGCAGGATAACACAGGCCGGCCTCCCTGCGGTTGGATCCAGATGAACATTTCATCATCAACATTATATTTGCTGATGATTTTTTTCAGTGCTTTGCTGTCTACATCGCACACAATGTAACCACATTTTGCATTTATGGTTACATACTGATAGATTTTCAGCATAAAACGGACGATATCTTTTTCCCGGTAAGGATTATAATAGCTTGTGACCAACATCCCGGTATCATCAGATTCAAAATAGTCCCTTACCTTCTGCGCATTATTTTCGATACTGGTATCGTATATATCCTTGGGATAATTATGTTTTGGCGTTTTTGCTCTCTGATAGTTGCTGATCAGCTGATGGTCTGTATCATACAGATACATGGATACTACCCAGCTGGAACTGTCAAAATTCTGTGTGGCCATATTGAAGGTCAGCCGATTATATTTTGTTCGCATGGTATCAATATCTGTCTTTCTTTTCAGGTCTGAAAGCAGTTCTTTTTCATTGTAGATATCGATCATTCCATTCTCTATATTTTTTATAAATGTATGCAGATCATCCTGCATATTCTGCATGGAATGGTAACTGTCATTTTTCGCCTGATTATAGATCAGCTGTGAAGAAGTGTTCTGAAACAGCAGTGTCTGGAGAAATAATCCTGTCAATGTACATCCCAGACACAGGATCAGTATCTTTAACCGTATTCCTTTTTTGTGCAGCATGGACATGCCCTCCGAAAATGTTTTTTATTTATACCAATACTGTCATTTATTATAGCAAATCCACCTGCCCTTCCCCTAGATATTCTTGTAAAAAAATACTAGTATTTTTTTGTGTTTTTCATTTTCAGACAGAAAAAAGCACTTTATACAGATATTCGTCTGTATAAAACGCTTTTCCTGTTTATTTTATACTGTTCCATTACTCTCATTTCTACCGGAATGAGATAATTTCTGTTCATTTATTGCAGTTCCATAAATTACTGTAGCAAATTTATCTGCTCAGAATCTGAATTGTTATATCAGATATTCTCACCTGATATTTCAGGCGGATATTTATGAAACATATCCGGTTAAAGTGTCTCCGGTTTCTCCACTTCATAGTCAAACCAGGATGCTATTGTATCGCTGCCTGAGGTGTCTGTAGTATCTTCATACTTATCTACCGTAATGGTATAGTCACTATCGCCCTCTGCATATACAGTTCCGTCTGTTCCTTTGATCGTAACAGTTTTTCCGGAGTCATCCACGACGGTTCCATCATTGGAAAGTGTGGATACGGTGCTGTCGCCGGTTACTGTCCAGGTAGAGTCGTCACTGACATATACATTGCAGTAGCCATCTCCGCCGTTACCGGCAAAGCTTTCATCGTCTACAATAGCTCCGGTAAGGTTACTTCCATCTGTCATATAGAAATCAATCTGGCTGATGGTGTCCCAGATCACATCACCTTCCATATCCTGGCTGATTGCGGTAAAGTCGCAGTCTGCTCCGTTGGCTCCGCTTTCTCCCCAGCCTCTTTCGTTGTTATTTCCTGTACAGCGGAGGAAATACTCATTGTCATTGTTGTATGTGATATCTACAGCATTCAGAGTGATGTCGCTCTCTGTGTTGGTTGTGTAGAACACACCGCCATTCTGTGATGTAAGGGTTCCTCCATCCATCTGGAAGGTGCTGTTTCCTACTTCGGAATCACCGGACATGCTCTGGTAGAGGATTACGGTCCAGGTGCTGTCATTCTGGCTTAAATCGCTCATATTTCCGGTGAGATCGCAGTCAAACAGATGCAATGAGTTCATGCCTTCGATGCATACTGCTTCTGATCCGTTTGCTGTAAGTGTGGCATCTTTTACTGCAATATCTGCGGTGCAGTATACTGCCGGTGATCCTACACCGTTGGATGTGTAAGTTCCGCCGTCTACGACCATGGTTCCGCCCATTTCTTTCATCGTTCCAACTGCGATGATAATCTTTCCGTCTTCCACAGATTTCACTTCACCGTAGGTCACATCTTCCTCATCAGAATTCTCTTTATCCACATCTGCACTGCTGTCACTATCATCTGTGCTTTCTGCACTCTCTACTGTTGTATCTTCTGTTTCTTTATTCTCTGAACTTTCCGCTGTATTCGTTGTTGTCTCTGTTGTCGCTACCCCGCATGTGGTAACAGATGTTGTTGCTATCATAACTCCTAAGATTGCTGCAAGATATTTTTTCTTCATATAAACACCTCTCTTTTTTGTATGCTCATACTATATCAGCAAAATCTGTTCACTTTATGTTTAAAGCGTGAAAAAATGTGAGTGATAAACTCCACTTCAAATTCTTTTTCTGCAGAAAAGGCAAAAAAAGACCCGGCAGCTTAACGCCACCAGGTCGTCTTTTACAATATTTCTTATTTATCTCTCCAGATGATTCTTCCTTTGGAAAGATCATACGGAGAAAGTTCGATCGTTACTTTATCTCCCGGGAGAATACGGATGAAGTTCATACGGAGTTTACCGCTGATATGGGCAAGTACCACATGTTTGTTTTCCAGTTCCACTTTAAACATCGCATTAGGCAGTTTCTCCAGAACAGTGCCTTCTACTTCGATCACATCTGCTTTTGACATTTTTTACCTCCTATGTCATGACAACAATTGCTGCTTACAGATTCGTAAGCGTCAGAATCTCTGGTTCCCCATCGGTGATGAGGATCGTATTTTCATAATGTGCGGAAAGTGAACCATCCATGGTTACTACTGTCCACTCATCGTCCAGCCATGCCACGTCCGCACGACCAAGGTTGATCATGGGCTCGACGGCCAGGGTCATTCCCGGAAGGAGCTTGATGCCCCTGCGCTTCTGCGGGAAGTTTGGAATCTGCGGATCCTCATGAAGATGAGTTCCGATTCCATGTCCTACAAGGTCACGTACAATACCGTAACGGTATTTTGCTGCGTGGGCTCCGATGGCTTTGGAAATATCATTTAAATGATTTCCGGCTTTTGCCATTTTCAGTCCTTCAAAAAAGCACTCTCTTGTAACTTTAATAAGCTGCTGTGCTTCTTTGGATACTTCACCTACCGCATAGGTACGTGCTGCGTCAGAATGGTAGCCCTTGTAAATCAGGCCGGCGTCGATCTTAACCAGATCCCCGTCCTGGATAATCTTCTCTTCGGATGGAATTCCATGCACAACCTCGTCATTCAGGCTGATACAGAAAGAAGCCGGAAAACCTCCGTAATTCAGAAAGTTCGGAATACAGCCCATAGACCGGATCATTTCTTCCCCGATCTTATCAATCTCTTTGGTGCTGACACCCGGTTTGATGTAAGGGATCAAACCGTCATGCACCTTCTCAAGAAGATGGCCTGCTTCTCTCATAAGTTCGATTTCATGCTGTGTCTTAATTGTTACGGACATTCTTATTCTCCTAAGATGTCAACGATCTCCTGGAATACCTCATTCAGATCCCTGGTTCCGTCTACCGTCTTCAAAACACCCTGTGTGGTGTAATAGTCAATCAATGGCTGTGTCTGCTCATGATAAACATTCAGACGCTTCTGGACTGTTTCCGGCTTGTCATCATCACGGAGTACAAGCTTGTCACCACAGGTATCGCAGACCCCCTCTGTCTTCGGTGCTGCAAATACAACGTGATAAGTTGCACCGCATTTCACACATGCACGGCGTCCGCCCATACGTTTCACGATGTTATCATCCGGCACATCCACATCGATCGCATAGTCAATTTTGCTTCCAAGTTTGTTCAGAGCCTCTGTCAGACATTCTGCCTGCGGAATTGTTCTCGGGAAACCATCCAGAACATACCCTTCCCTTGCGTCATCCTGCTGGATTCTGTCAACAACAAGGTCGCAGGTCAGTTCATCCGGAACAAGAAGTCCCTGATCCATGTAAGTTTTTGCTTTGTTTCCAAGCTCGGTACCGTTTTTGATGTTAGCACGGAAAATATCTCCTGTGGAGATGTGCGGAATCCCATATTTCGCCGCAATTTTCTTAGCCTGAGTACCTTTACCTGCCCCCGGTGCACCCAACATAATAATTCTCATAGCATACCCTCCATTTTCCTGTTTTCTGCCTGATTTTCAGACAGTCCTGTTTATAAATCAAGGCTGCGACACTTTCGCACCGCAACCTTCATTTTCAATTAGTTCAGGAAGCCTTTGTAATTACGTACAAGCAGCTGAGATTCCACCTGCTTAACGGTCTCCAGGATAACACCTACGATGATGATGATAGATGTACCGCCGAAGGAAACATCCGCACCGAACACACCGTTAAAGAAGAACGGTATAACGGCCACGATAACAAGACCTACTGCACCTATAAATATAATATAATTCAGGATTTTAGTCAAATAATCTGAAGTCGGTTTTCCCGGACGGATGCCTGGGATAAAACCGCCCTGCTTTTTGATATTATCGGCTACTTCCAACGGATTAAAGGTAATTGATGTATAGAAGTATGCGAAGAATACGCAAAGTACCACATACACGATCAGACCCCAGCTGTACTGGATCTGACTTGGATTACACCAGTTATTGGAGGAAAGTCCTCTTAAGATCTCACTTCCGATGCCCGTTCCGTTTCCTTTGCCAGCGAACTGAGCAATGATCGACGGGAAAGACATGATAGAGGAAGCAAAAATAACCGGGATAACGCCGGCAGTATTTACCTTGAGCGGGATGTTTGTGGACTGACCGCCCATCATTTTACGTCCAACCATCTTTCTGGAATACTGAACCGGAATTCTTCTCTCTGCTCCGTTGAGGATAAGTACGAGCACTACAACAAACAGAATAATCACAGCAATGATGCAGGCTGCAAGCATTCCTTTTGCAATTGTTTTGCCCTTGACGAAGTTCTCATAAAGAAGGGACATATCACTCGGGATCCTGGACACGATATTGATAGTCAGGACGATGGAAATACCATTTCCAATGCCCTTCTCTGTAATACGCTCGCCCAGCCACATAAGCATTGCGGAACCCGCTGTTAAACTTGCAACAACTACGATTCCTTTAAGGAAGCTCATGTTCGGGATCATACCCTGACGTCCAAATCCGATTGCCATGGCAACAGACTCAAACAGAGCAAGACCAACCGTTACATAACGTGTGATTGCTGTAAGCTTTTTTCTTCCTTCTTCTCCGTCACGCTGCATCTCTTCCAGTGCCGGAATGGCAATGGTAAGAAGCTGAATGATAATGGAAGAAGTAATGTAAGGTGTGATGTTCAATGCGAAAATTGACATCTGAGTAAAGGAACCGCCGGTGAACGCATCAAAGAAATTGAATGCGTCACCGGTATTAGATTCAAACCACTGCTTAAAGAAGTCACTGTCGACTCCCGGTACAGGAAGCTGGGATCCGATTCTGATCACGAATATCATCCAGATCAGATAGAGAAGCTTTCTTCTCATTTCCTTTACTTTGAAAACACTCTTAAGAGTCTCAAACATTAGATCACCTCTACTGTACCACCAGCAGCTTCAATTTTTGTTTTTGCAGTCTCGCTGACAGCGTTTACTTTAACATTAAGTTTTTTTGTAAGCTCGCCGTTTCCAAGGATCTTAACACCATCACCGATCTTGGAGATTGCACCGCTTGCAAGTAAGCTGTCAACTGTAACCTCTGCGCCATCCTCAAAACGATTGAGAACGTCTACATTGATTGCGATAATTTCTTTAGAGTTTCTGTTAGTGAAACCTCTCTTAGGAAGACGTCTGTATAAAGGCATCTGACCGCCCTCGAATCCCGGTTTCTTGTGTCCGGAACGAGCAAGCTGTCCTTTATGTCCTTTACCAGCAGTTTTGCCGTTTCCTGAACCATGTCCACGGCCTCTTCTGAAGTTATCGCTATGCTTGGAACCCTCTGCGGGTCTTAAGTTTGATAATTCCATTCTGGCACCTCCTTAATCTTCTACTTTTACCAGGTGCTGCACCTGCTGAATCATTCCTCTGGTTGCAGCGTTGTCTGGCATCTCAACTGTTTTATGCATCTTTGTAAGACCCATAGCTTTTACAGTTTTTTTGTGTTTCGGTACTGCACCGATCGGAGATTTTACCAGTGTAACCTTGATTGTATCTGCCATTTCCATATCCTCCTTAACCCAGAATCTCATCTACAGATTTTCCGCGGAGCTTTGCAACCTCTTCCGGAGTCTTTAACTGGCTCAGGCCTGCGATTGTTGCCAGAACTACGTTCTGTTTATTTCTGGAACCCATACATTTTGTACGGATGTTTTTGATACCTGCAAGCTCGATTACGGCACGTGCCGGGCCACCGGCGATAACTCCAGTACCTTCCGGAGCTCTCTTCAGAAGCATCTCAGCGCTTCCGAATTTTCCGATGAAGTCATGTGTAATGGAATTGTTCTCGTCTCTTGCAACAGTAACAAGCTTCTTCATAGCGTCCTCTTTACCTTTGCGGATCGCCTCCGGAATTTCTGCTGCTTTTCCTAAACCTGCACCAACGTGTCCATTGCCGTCACCTACAACAACTAAAGCTGTGAAACGGAAGTTACGACCACCTTTAACAACCTTGGTAACACGCTTGATTGATACTACTTTATCTTCTAACTCTAACTGACTAGCATCAATAAGATTACGTTTCATGTGTTCTTTTCCTCCTCTTAGAATTTCAGTCCAGCTTCTCTTGCTGCATCTGCCAGTGCTTTAACTTTTCCGTGGTAGATATATCCACCTCTGTCGAAAACAACGCTCTCGATACCAGCCTCAACAGCTTTTTTACCGATCACTGCTCCAACTTTTGCTGCAGCCTGTACATCATCAGTGTTCTCAAGCTCTGCTTTTACGTCCTTCTGGAGAGTAGAAGCGGATACTAAAGTTTTACCAACTGTGTCATCAATAATCTGTGCATAGATGTGCTTGTTGGAACGAAATACTGCCAGACGAGGAGTAGTTGCAGTTCCGTTTAAATGATGACGTAATCTTCTATGCTTCTTTTCGCGAATTTCGCTTCTGGATGCTTTGTTAATCATATTCTCACTCTCCTTAATTATTTCTTACCGGTCTTACCGACTTTACGTCTGATAACTTCGTCAACGTACTTGATTCCCTTGCCCTTGTATGGCTCAGGTCTTCTCTTGTCTCTGATCTCAGCTGCGTACTGGCCAACTTTTTCTTTGCTGATACCAGATACGATGATCTTGTTTCCGTCAACTGTGGACTCAAGACCTTCTGGATCTTCCATCTCTACCGGGTGAGAATATCCGAGGTTAAGTACAAGTTTCTTGCCCTGCTTAGCAGCTCTGTAACCAACACCGTTAACCTCAAGCTCTTTTTTGTATCCTTCGCTTACACCAACAACCATGTTGTGGATAAGGCTTCTTGTTAAGCCGTGAAGGGCTTTGATTCTCTTTAAGTCGTTCGGTCTTGTTACAACTACATGACCGTCTTCAACTTTGATCTCTAACTCTGTCGGGAGTGCTCTCTCAAGTGTTCCCTTAGGTCCTTTTACTGTTACAACGTTTCCATCTGCGACTGTAACCTCAACGCCAGCTGGAATTGCAACCGGAAGTCTTCCGATTCGTGACATAAATTTGTCCTCCTTACTTAGATTGTCGGAGAGGGCCCATGCCCTCTCTGTTTTCAGTTTAAAAGCTATATGACTGCTTCGTTAAGAGGCTTTGGCCTACCAAACGAATGCAAGTACCTCGCCACCAACCTGAAGCTTACGAGCCTCTTTGTCAGTGATAACGCCTTTGTTTGTGGAAAGGATTGCGATACCAAGTCCACCAAGAACCTTCGGAAGCTCATCCTTGCCTGCGTATACACGAAGACCTGGTTTGGAGATTCTCTTAAGTCCTGTGATGATCTTCTGGTTTTTGTCCTCACCATATTTCAGTGTGATGTGAAGAGTTTTAACAACTCCATCCTCAACCAGATCATATTTTGCAATGTATCCCTCATCTACAAGGATGTTTGCGATAGCAATTTTCATCTTGGATGCCGGTACGTCTACAGTGTCATGTTTTGCAGTATTTGCGTTACGGATTCTTGTAAGCATATCTGCGATCGGATCGCTCATTGTCATGTAAGTTTCCTCCTCTTTCTTCAGACTTTACATGTCGTGTGAATATTATTTAAATGATTAAAAAGTTGCTTTCGCCTCGGCCTACCAGGAAGCTTTCTTAACACCCGGGATCTGACCTTTGTATGCCAGCTCACGGAAGCAGATTCTGCAAATTCCGTATTTTCTCAGGTATGCATGTGGACGGCCACAGATTCTGCAGCGAGTATACTCTCTTGTGGAGAATTTAGCTTTACGCTGCTGTTTAATTTTCATTGCTGTCTTAGCCATGAATCTTTTCCTCCTATTTAGCAAATGGCATGTTGAATAATGTCAGTAATTCGCGTGCCTCTTCATCTGTTTTAGCAGTTGTAACGAAGATAACGTCCATTCCTCTTACTTTATCAACCTTATCGTACTCAACCTCTGGGAAGATCAGCTGCTCTTTGATACCAAGAGCATAGTTTCCTCTTCCGTCGAATGCGTTCGGGTTAACACCACGGAAGTCACGTACACGTGGAAGAGCAAGGTTGATAAGACGATCAGCGAACTCATACATCTTCTCGCCTCTCAGAGTAACTTTACATCCGATCGGCATACCCTCTCTGATTTTGAAGTTAGCGACAGATTTTTTAGCTTTTGTAGCGATTGCTTTCTGTCCTGTAACAAGTTCCATATCTGCGATTGCAGCGTCAAGAAGTTTAGCGTTCTCTTTTGCCTCGCCAACACCCATGTTAACAACGATTTTCTCGAGTTTTGGCACTTCCATTACGTTTTTGTATCCGAATTTCTTGGTCATGGCATCCATGATCTCGTTCTTGTAAAGATCTTTTAATCTACTCACCTTTATATGCCTCCTCTCTTAATTAATCGATTGTCTTTCCTGTTACTTTGGCAACACGAACTTTTTTGTCTCCATCCATCTTGAATCCAACTCTTGTAGCTTTTCCGTCTACAACGAGCATTACGTTGGAGATATGAAGCGGAGCTTCTTTTGTCACGATTCCACCGTTCTGATTAGCTGCGGACGGTTTAGCGTGCTTTGTAACCATGTTTACGTTCTCAACAACTACTGTGTTGTCTTTTACGTTAACTGCAAGAACCTTTCCGTCCTTACCTTTATCTTTTCCGGCGATTACCTTTACAGTATCACCTTTTTTAATTTTCATAGCTGACATTCGGCACCCTCCTATAATACTTCCGGAGCTAAGGAAACGATCTTCATGAATTTCTTCTCACGAAGCTCTCTGGCAACTGGTCCAAAGATACGTGTTCCTCTCGGAGTTAAGTCATCCTTGATAATTACGGCAGCATTTTCATCGAAACGGATGTAAGATCCGTCTTTACGACGAGCGCCTTTTTTAGTTCTAACAACTACAGCTTTAACAACGTCACCTTTTTTAACAACGCCGCCTGGTGTTGCATCTTTAACCGTAGCAACGATTGTGTCACCGATGTTTGCATATCTTCTTGTAGAGCCGCCCATAACACGAATACAAAGGATTTCTTTTGCACCAGTGTTGTCGGCAACTTTCAGTCTAGTTTCCTGCTGAATCATACTGGTTTCCTCCTTATTTAGCTTTCTCTACGATCTCAACCAGTCTCCATCTCTTGTCCTTGGACAGCGGTCTGGTCTCCATTACCTTAACGGTATCTCCGATGTTGCACTCATTGTTCTCGTCATGAGCTTTTAATTTATATGTTCTCTTCACGATTTTTTTGTAAAGAGGATGTTTTACATGGTCTTCAATTGCAACTACGATGGTCTTATCCATTTTGTCGCTGATAACCTTACCCACGCGGGTTTTTCTCAGATTTCTTTCCACGATTATGTCCTCCTGTCCTATTTGGAAGCGTTTGCCTGCTCAGTGATTACTGTCTGGATTCTGGCAATATTTTTACGAACCTCTTTGATTCGTCCTGTATTGTCTAACTGGTTTGTTGCATTCTGAAATCTCAGATTGAAAAGCTCTTTTTTAGCAGCTACTAATTCTTCATTCAGTTCTGCAACTGACTTTGCTTTTAAATCTTCCACGAACTTATTAATTTTCACTGTTATCACCGCCTTCTAAGTCTGCACGAGAAACGATTTTACATTTACATGGTAACTTGTGCATTGCAAGACGTAATGCTTCACGGGCAACCTCTTCGGACACGCCTGCAATCTCAAACATAACACGACCTGGTTTTACTACTGCTACCCAGTACTCCAGAGCGCCTTTTCCGGAACCCATTCGAGTCTCAGCTGGTTTAGCTGTTACCGGTTTATCCGGGAAAATCTTAATCCAAACTTTACCGCCACGTTTGATGTAACGGGTCATAGCAACACGGGCTGCCTCGATCTGATTAGATCTGATCCAGCATGGCTCAGTAGCAACAAGACCGAAATCACCATAGTTGATAACATTGCCTCTAAGGGCTTTTCCTCTCATGGAGCCACGGAATTGTTTACGACGTTTTACTCTTTTTGGCATTAACATTATTTATCGCTCCCTTCCTTAGTTCCTTTTGTCGGAAGAATCTCACCATTGTAGATCCATGCCTTAACACCAACTTTACCGTATGTGGTGTCTGCTTCCGCAAAGCCATAGTCGATATCTGCACGAAGTGTCTGAAGCGGGATTGTTCCCTCGCTGTAGAACTCTGTACGAGCCATATCAGCTCCGCCGAGACGTCCGGATACGGAAGTCTTGATTCCCTTAGCGCCAGCCTTCATTGTTCTCTGCATTGTGGACTTCATAGCACGTCTGAAGGAAATACGGTTCTCAAGCTGAAGAGCAATGTTCTCAGCAACCAGCTGTGCATCTTTGTCCGGTCTCTTAACTTCTTTGATGTCAACGATAAGCTTCTTGTCTGTGTATTTCTGAAGCTCAGCTTTAACTTTCTCGATCTCTGCGCCACCCTTACCGATTACGATACCAGGTTTTGCTGTGTAGATGATGATCTTAACTCTGTCAGATGCTCTCTCGATCTCGATTTTGGAAACACCTGCGCTGTATAATTTCTTTTTAAGGAATGTTCTGATGTTGTAGTCTTCTACCAGGTAGTCAGCAAACTTGTCTTCTGCATACCATCTGGAATCCCAATCCTTGATAACTCCGACTCTAAGGCCATGCGGATTAACTTTCTGTCCCATGCTTTTCCTCCTTACCTTTCATCAAGCACAACTGTGATATGGCTAGTTCTCTTCTCGATTCTGTAAGCTCTACCCTGTGCTCTCGGCTGAATTCTCTTCATTGTAGGTCCCTTATCTGCATAGCATGCTGCAACATAAAGGTTGTCTGCGTTCATTCCGTTGTTGTTCTCAGCGTTTGCTACTGCTGACTCAAGCAGTTTTTTGATCACGCTGGAAGCGTATCTCGGATTGTATGTCAGGATACCAAGTGCTGTCTGTACATCTTTGCCACGGATCGCATCTAATACGTAGCAGGCTTTCTGAACAGAAATTCTTGCATAAGATAACTTTGCAGACGGCCTTGTCTCTCTATTATTCTCATTTCTGGCTCTCTTTATCTGGCTTCTATGTCCTTTTGCCATCTTAAAGTGCCTCCTTTCTTAAATTCGATATCTAAGTTATCTGCCAGCTGTCTTAAATTGACAGCGGGCAGTTATAAATCTGATGACTAGCGTACTCCGGACTTCTTCTCGTCTTTTCCGTGTCCTCTGTAAGTTCTTGTTGCAACGAACTCACCAAGTTTGTGTCCTACCATATCCTCTGTGATATATACCGGCACATGTTTTCTTCCGTCATGAACAGCGATTGTGTGTCCTACGAAAGACGGGAAGATTGTGGAACGGCGAGACCAAGTTTTGATTACGGATTTATCATTTGCAGCGTTAAGAGCGTCTACTTTTTTAAGTAAGCTCTGGTCTGCAAAAGGTCCTTTTTTCAGTGAACGAGACATGCTTTCTCCTCCTTATTATTTCGATAATGCTTTTCCATCGCGTCTTCTTACGATGTACTTGTTGGACTGTTTGTTTTTCTTTCTGGTCTTCAGGCCGAGAGCAGGTTTGCCCCACGGTGTGCAAGGACCTGGGCGTCCGATACCGGTCTTACCTTCACCACCACCATGTGGATGGTCATTCGGGTTCATTACGGAACCACGAACTGTAGGTCTGATACCCATGTTACGTTTACGTCCGGCTTTACCGATGTTAATAAGGTTGTGATCTCCGTTTCCGATTACACCAACAGTTGCGCGGCATACAATCGGAACCATTCTCATCTCACCGGAAGGAAGACGAAGTGTTGCGTACTTTCCTTCTTTAGCCATGAGCTGTGCGCCGTTTCCTGCAGAACGAACCATCTGTCCGCCTTTTCCAGGATGAAGCTCAATGTTGTGAACCATAGTACCAACCGGGATAAGCTCCAGTGGGAGGCAGTTTCCAACACGAACCTCAGCTTCAGGACCATTGTAAACCTTCTGGCCTACTTTAAGTCCCTCTGGAGCGAGGATGTAAGCTTTCTCGCCATCTGCGTAGCAGATCAGAGCGATGTTAGCTGTTCTGTTCGGATCGTACTCGATTGTTTTAACTGTTGCAGGGATTCCATCTTTTCTTCTCTTGAAGTCGATGATTCTGTATTTTCTTCTGCTTCCGCCACCCTGATGTCTTACAGTGATCTTACCCTGATTGTTACGTCCAGCGTTCTTCTTAAGGGAAGTAACGAGGGATTTCTCTGGTTTTGCAGCTGTAATCTCAGAGAAGTCGGAACCAGTCATATGTCTTCTTGACGGTGTATATGGGTTATAGCTTTTGATTCCCATGATGTTTCTCCTTTCGAATTTGTTCTCGTGCTTTCGTGCACATATTCGGACTTATCTGTTAATTAAAGTCCCTCAAAAATCTCGATATCTTTGCTCTCTTCTGTAAGAGCTACGATAGCTTTTTTAGTCTTAGCAGTTTTTCCAACTACCATTCCACGGCGTTTTTTCTTTCCATCACTGTTGATGGTGTTTACGCTCTTAACTTTTGTTCCCTCGAACATCTTCTCAACAGCCTCTTTGATCTGAGTCTTGTTAGCTTCCGGATGTACAAGGAATGTATATTTCTTCTCACCCATGTCTGCCATGGATTTCTCTGTGATAACCGGACGGATGATTACGTCATAGTACTGAATACTTGCCATTATGCGTATACCTCCTCGATAGATGCAACGGCATCCTTTGTAACAACTACGGTGTTGTGTTTCATAACATCGTATGTGTTGATTGTAGCCGGTGTTGCAGTTTCCACGTCAGCGATGTTTCTTGCGGAAAGAACTACGTTCTGATCGTTGTCAGCTGTGATTACAAGAGCTTTCTCTGCTTTCAGGTTTGTAAGAACCTTCTGCATCTCTTTTGTCTTAACCTCAGCAAGTGCAAGGCTGTCAACAACAACAAGTTTATTATCCTGAACCTTGGATGTCAGAGCGGATTTAAGAGCTGCTCTTCTTTCCTTCTTGTTCATTTTCACTTCATAATCTCTCGGAACCGGAGCGAATACAACACCGCCGCCTGTCCACTGTGGTGCACGGATGGAACCCTGTCTTGCATGACCTGTTCCTTTCTGTCTCCACGGTTTTCTTCCGCCGCCTCTTACCTCAGAACGAGTTTTCGCTTTCTGAGTTCCCTGACGGTTATTTGCAAGCTGACGAACAACTGCAAGATGAACGAGATGCTCGTTGATCTCAACGCCGAATACTGCGTCATTCAGCTCCATTGTGCCAACTTCATTGCCTTCCATATTATAAACAGTTACATTAGCCATTCTGATGCTCCTCCTTTCCTATTATAAGGACTTTACTGTCTCTTTGATTGTAACCAAAGATTTCTTAGGTCCTGGAACAGCACCCTTAACTAACAGTAAGTTATTTTCTGTATCTACACGTACGATCTCAAGATTCTGAACAGTTACCTGAACATGTCCCATGTGACCTGGCATATGTTTTCCTTTGAAAACCTTGCTCGGATCGGAGCAAGCGCCGTTGGAACCTGCATGACGATGATATTTAGAACCGTGAGCCATAGGTCCTCTGGACTGGCCATGTCTCTTGATGGCGCCCTGGAAGCCTTTACCTTTGGAAACTGCAGTAGCATCGATATGATCTCCTGCTGCAAAGATATCAGCCTTGATCTCCTGTCCAACCTCATACTCGCCGGCATTGTCAAATCTGAACTCTTTTACAAATCTCTTTACAGCTACACCAGCTTTGTCAAAGTGGCCTTTCTCCGGTTTGTTGACCAGTTTCTCTCTGATCTCGCCGAAGCCAACCTGAACTGATGTGTATCCATCGTTCTCCTCAGTTTTAACCTGAGTTACAACGCAAGGACCTGCCTGTAAAACAGTTACCGGAATTAACATTCCATCTTCATTGAAGATCTGAGTCATTCCGACTTTAGTAGCTAAAATAGCTTTCTTCATTTCTTTCTTCCTCCTTATAGCGGATTACCATTCGGTAATCATATAGTTAATGTCAAATGACATTATTAGCGGTTTTTCATCTTGATATCGATGTGAACACCAGCCGGCATTTCCAGTCTGGAAAGTGCATCTACTGTTTTCTGAGTTGGTGTCAGGATATCGATAAGTCTCTTATGTGTTCTCTGCTCAAACTGCTCTCTGGAATCTTTGTATTTATGAACAGCTCTTAAGATTGTAACAACCTCTTTCTTAGTAGGAAGCGGAACCGGTCCACTTACCATTGCTCCGTTCTTCTTTACTGTCTCGATGATCTTTGCTGCAGATGCATCAACGAGCTGATGATCATATGCCTTTAATGTGATTCTCATTACCTGATTTGCCATAAAAAAAGTCTCCTCCTATTCGTACTTATATAGCAGTACGACAAGCGGCGACTGTACACATCTCCGTGTGTGTCATGGTATATTTGCACACACGTCCCATCCCAAGATGGTTATTGAACTTTGTACAGTGACTTGTCGTCAGTTTCCTAACTTGACATTCGCTCCACGGAAAACCTGCCAGTGTGGCAGCAACCTCGCGCTTCATAGCTATCAATGTCACAGCAAGGATTAGTATATACGATGATTCTTCAGAATGCAAGCCTTTTTTTTAATTTTTTTGATTTTTTTTAAAAAGAAGAAAATGGCTCATTTCTGAACCATTTTCTTCTTATATAATAGGTACTTATTTTATTCTTCCATATCGTCCACATCACTACTGATGATATCCGAGTAATCAAACAGTGTAACCTTCGTGATGTCATCCTTAACAATATCCGGCGCATCACCGGCCTTCTTTACGCGGCTTGCAAGCTGCGCTGCGGAATAAGACGGCATCGCAAGGCTTCCAATGGTAACCGGCTCCTCTTCCTCTTCCGGAACCTCTTCGACCTTTCCGGCCGGATGCGGCTTTCTGTTTTCTTCAACCGTACGTTCTGCTATTTCCAGTCTGGAAAGCATATCTGCTTCTTCTGAAGTGGCTGCTGCAATCTCTTTCTTAAGTTCCGCATGAGCTTCACTTGCGGCAGTCTGTGCAGTCTGCTGTATGGCAGCCTTCTTTTTATTCTCCGAATAGCCTGCAACATCCTCTTCGTCAATCTCATCTACGAAACCGCCCGTACGGACCTTACGCTTATCTGCTTTTTTATTTTTGTGCTTTCGTGCCTTTTCTTCCTGAATGATTTCTTTTTCTTCTTCCTTCATTCTTCTGGCACGTGCTTTTTCTTCCTGCTTCAGCTCTTTCCTGGACTTCACATAACCCGGTTCCGGATCGTTCACATCTTCCTCAATATCATCCGGCTCTTTCTTCCAGAGTTCTGCGATCACATACAGGATGATCAGGAACAATACGACCAGACCAAGAATGATCAGGCCTTCAATACTTTCTGTGGCCACCATAAGATATCCCACATAGCCAATGGTAACTACAACTTTCGGAACATAATCTCCAACCTTAATGGTAAAAGTCTTTCCTCCGGAAACGGACTGATCTGTTACTGTTCCGGTTCCCTTGGAGGCATCGAGATTGGTGATCGTATATTTATATGTCTCGGAATCTTTCTGTACAAGGATCGGAGTACCTGCGCTGATCGCAGAACTCTTCTCCGGGATCGCATATGTAACAGATCCGACTGGGAGGTTCGTTGCCTTATCGGATTTATCCACGATCACTGTTCTCACCCCGAAGAACGGCGGAAGAACAAGTCCCAGTACACAGATCAGTGTGCATATCACAACAAAATGTACGATAAATTTCAATACTTTTGACATAGGTAATCTTCCTCTTTCATATTTGTAGGTACTTTGAAGCGGAAAGGGATACAGCGGGAATCGGTCTTCCTTTCCGTCTGTATCCCTTTATATTCCACATCCGCAGGAATCTACCCTTTTCCGCGGACTGCTCTGTCCCAACTGATTACTGGTTGCTTAAATACTGTTCAATGCTCTCCATCGCTGCATTCTCATCATCACCGTTGGCTGACAGTGTAATCTCTTCTCCAGCGTCAAGTCCCAGGGTCATCATTCCCATAATGCTCTTTGCATTGACTCTTTTTTTGCCAATCTCAACATAAATTTCACTGTTAAACTGGCTTGCCACCTGAACAAGCTGTGCTACAGGTCTTGCCTCCAGTCCAGTGGATAAGTTGATAGTGATTGGTTTTTTAATCATAATAGCTCCTCCTTCTTCTCCCGCAGCTCATCTGCGATCTCACTCAGCTTGCGAAGCCGGTGATTCACACCTGATTTGCCCACCTGCGGATTCAACATCATACCTAATTCTTTCAGAGTGGCATCCGGATACTGCAGTCTCAGCCTGGCTATCTGTGCCAGTCCATCGCTTAAGCTCTCAAAGCCGATAGTTCTGCTGATCAGCTGTATATCTTCCACCTGTCTCACTGCCGCATTTACCGTTTTATTGATATTCGCAGCCTCACAGTTCACCTTACGGTTTACCGTGTTACGCATTTCCTTAAGTATCCGGATGTTCTCCAGATCCATAAGGGCTACGTTCGCCTCCATGACTGCCAGCATGTCAACGATCTGCGCGCCTTCCTTCACATAGACCACATATGATTTCTTGCGCACCACAATTTTAGCTTCTACGCGAAAACTGCGGATAATCCCCTGTAATTGTTCTGCTTTCCTGCTGTCCGGACACACGATCTCAAAATGATACCCTTTCTCTGGATCACTGATCGAACCGGACGACAAAAAAGTACCGCGAATAAATGCCCGCTTGCAACAGTTCATCTGAACCACAAGCGAATTATCCATTTCAAGTAAACCGGTTTCGTTATCCACAGAAAGCTTTGTCCCCTGCAGTACTTCCTCTGTTCTGGCAGGATCCGTAACCTCAACAAGATATACCTTACCCCGTTTGAGATGAGACCCTTCCCGAATAACAATCGCTGTCTCTATATTAAAGGTTTTTCGCAATAATGTAAAGCTTTTTCTTGCAACTGCTTCATTTTCTGTCTGGATCCACAGTTTTCTGTTTCCATCCGACATTTTTTCCACACGGCCGCAGCCGCAGAGCAGTGCCGCCAGTTCTGCCACCTGACAGTGCCTGGCCAGACTAAGCTGTCCTGCAAGTTCTTCTTTGACTTTTCCTGAAAATGACATCCCGAACCCTCTTTTACTGTTTCCCTGCCACCCTTTTCATCGCGGCAGTTATTTTTTCAGAAGTCTGTCCTTCTCCGCATCCCTGTGCTCCAGGCGGATGCCGTATTCATCCGATTTGGAAAGCCTGGAAAAAAGTTCTCTGGCAATAGTAACAGAACGATGTTTTCCCCCTGTACATCCGATACCGATCACAAGGCTTGTTTTCCCTTCTTTAATGTAGTTAGGGATCAGAAAACGGATCATATCCTCCAGTTTGTCCGCGAAGGCTTTCGCCGTATCACTGGCCATCACATAATTGAACACTTCATCGTCAAGGCCTGTCAGAGGACGCAGTTCATCCACATAATAGGGATTGGGAAGAAATCGCACATCAAACACAAGATCTGCATCTGCCGGGATTCCATACTTAAAGCCGAAGGAAAGCACAGAGATCATGATATTGCTGAACTCTCTGTCATCCACAAAGATCTTTTCGATTTCCTGGCGAAGCTCCCTGGTAAGCAGATGGCTGGTATCAATGATATAATCCGCACGTTTCCGGAGAAATTTTGTTTTCTCACGTTCCAGGCGGATTCCCTCATCCACTCTCCCTGCTCTTGCCAGCGGGTGGCTTCTTCTGGATTCTTTATAGCGTTTTACAAGGACCGAATCCTCTGCATCCATAAACAGGATCTCGTAATCATATCCGGTCTGCTTCATACGGTCCAGAACTACTTCCAGTTCATCAAGGGCACTTCCGCTTCTGGCATCGATCCCCAGAGCCACATTTCTAACATTTTCGCTCTGCATCTCAGGAAGAAGGGAAGCAAATTTTTCCAGAAGCTGGATTGGAAGATTATCCACGCAGAAATATCCCATATCCTCCAACATTTTAAGTGCAGCTGTTTTTCCTGCTCCTGACACTCCTGTAACGATCACAAAACGCATAGTCTCTCTTCCTTTCCATTTCTTCTTCCGTTATCTGTAAAGCGTACATACGCATTCCTGTTCCCTCTGTTTCGTATCCTGGGTACCTGAAAGCCGGACTACGCTGAGCCTTTTAGGTCTGTGCGATCGGATCCACAGACAAGTAAGTGGTATAATTATTTTGAAAACGATGTACCAGAAATGGTCATCAGGCTTCAAAATCACCCAGGAACTTCACCTCCGGTTCCAGCGTAACTCCATATTTCTTATAAACGATATCCCTGACATTATCCATCAGCGTGCGGACATCCCTGGCAGTTGCACCGCCTGCATTGATCACAAAGCCACAGTGTTTCTCAGAAACCTGTGCACCACCTACCTGATATCCAGCAAGACCGCTGTCCATGATCAGCTTACCTGCAAAATATCCCTCCGGTCTCTTAAAGGTACTTCCAGCACTGGGATACTCCAACGGCTGTCTGGTGGTACGACGGATCGTCAGATCTTTCATGGTCTCACGGATCACTTCCGGATTTCCCTCCTTCAGCTGCAGCTTTGCTTCCAGCACGATATAACCTGCGGTTTTGATGATGCTGGTACGATATCCCAGTTCCAGTTTATCTGCCGGAAGGGTAACGATCTCTCCCTCCTCATCCATCACAGTTACCTCTGTGAGAACATCCTTCATCTCGCCGCCATAGGCACCTGCATTCATCACAACCGCACCGCCCATAGTTCCCGGGATCCCGCCTGCAAACTCAAAGCCTGTAAGAGCTGCATTTTTTGCTGCTGCTGCCACCGATGAAAGCAGCGCACCTGCCTGTACGGTGATCTCTGTTCCTTCTACGGTAACGGCAGACATATTTTTGTAGATCTGGATAACCGCGCCACGGTAACCGCCGTCTCCTACCAGAAGATTACTTCCATTTCCGAGGATAAAATAAGGGATCGCACTTTCTTTACAGATTTTTACGATACGCCCCACATCTGTGTCTTTATCCGGCATCAGAAAATAATCCGCCGGACCTCCGATCTTAAAAGTTGTATGACGGCTCATTGCTTCGCCTGTAAAAACACGTTCTTCTCCAAGAAGATCGCAGAACTTTTTTATGATTTCTGAATTCACTTTTTATTTCCTCAGTCTTTCTGTTTTATTTCTGTAAAGCAGACATTACTGTTCCGCCTTGACTCATGCTCATGAACTGGATCTGTCCGTGATCTGCGCTCAATTTCTCATTTGCTGTCAGCTGTGTGAAACGTTTCCGGCTGACAGTATATCCCGCACAACTTCTCCCGCCAGCAGATATCCCGCAGTCCCTGTCACAAAGGAAATATTTCCTTCGGCAGGCTTCTTCACCATAGTTCTTCTCCGTCTGAAAAGCTTTTCTTTTGCCGGTTGTTCTCTGGAATACAGTACTTTGAGTTTACGTATTCCCTGTTTACGCAGTTCTTTTTTTATGATCCTGGCCGCCGGGCATACTGTGGTCCTGCTGATATCCGCAACCTCAAGTCTAGACGGGTCTATCTTGTCCCCGATGTCCAGGCAGGAGATCACAGGCACACGTCCCTCCCTTGCTCTGCTGATCAGAAGCAGTTTTGACGACAGTGTTCCCATTGTATCCACAATATAATCAAAGGAACGCAATTCAAACATTCCCGCAGTCTCCTCATTATAAAAGGTTTCGTAGGTATGCACCAAAATATTCTCATCAATATCCCGGATTCTCTTCTTGGCCGCCTCTACCTTGCTCATTCCCAGAGTAGAATGAAGTGCCAGCACCTGGCTTCCGATATTCGTCAATGTGATCTTTTCATGATCGATCAGTGTCAGACTCCCCACACCGCAGCGCGCAAGTGACTCTGCCACCTGTGATCCGGCTCCGCCAAGACCGAATACTGCAATTTTCGCCCTGCTGAGTTTTTTTACACCTGTATTTCCAACGAGCAATTCCATACGTGAAAAAGCATCCTGCATATCCGTCCTCCTGACACTGTTTTTTCTTTTGATTGAGAAAGACAGCGCCTGTCCGCCGCTGTCCATATTCCTTTTTATTATACTATCTCTGTCCGTAAATGTACAGATATTCTTGTTTTTTAAGATTTTCGCATAAAAAATTTATATTTTCTCATACTATTCCCATACAATCCCACAAGGAGGTTCTGTCCATGCTTCAACAGCTGATTCTGTGCTTTATCGGTTTCTGTGCCGGGATCATCGTTGCAGGAGGTGTCTCCGGACTGCTGATCGGCCTTTCCATTGTTCCCCGCTATGCAGGTATCACGCATACAGCTGACCAGATTTTTCTTTATGAAGATCTGACACTTCTGGGAACAGTTGCCGGAACCGTCGTCACCCTGTTTCCGATCAGAATTCCGCTGGGACCTTTTTTCCTGGCTGTCTGCGGAGTATTTTTCGGAATTTTCCTGGGCGGCTGGATCCTTGCACTGGCAGAAATCGCAAAAGTCTTTCCCGTCTTTGCCAGACGGCTGAAGCTCTCTCAGGGGCTTTCTCCGGTAATAATTTCCATTGCTGCCGGAAAAGCCCTGGGCTCCCTGTTTTATTATGCCATGAGCTGGATGTAATTCTTACTGTCACTCTACCATCTCACGAAAGGATTTTCCATATGCAAAATATCAACGAAAAAAAATATGAACAATATGTCAAGCAGCTTACTCCCACCCACAGTCTGCCGCTGAATATGGCAAAAGCTTTTCTCACAGGCGGACTGATCTGTCTTCTTGGACAGGTTATCTTAAACACAGCACAGGCTCTCGGTGCAGATGCTTCCGATTCCAGAACCTGGTGTTCTGTCCTTCTCATTCTCTTAAGCGTCCTTCTCACAGGCTTTGGTATTTATCCCAAAATCGGCAAATTCGGCGGTGCAGGAAGTCTTGTTCCCATTACCGGATTCGCCAACTCAGTGGCTGCATCCGCCATTGAGTTCCGGGCAGAAGGACAGGTTTTCGGCATAGGGTGCAAGATCTTTACTATTGCAGGTCCTGTGATCCTCTACGGCATCTTAAGCGCCTGGGGACTGGGTGTGATCTATTATATCCTGAAGATCCTGGAGGTGATATCATGAGCAAAAATCTCAGACTTGGCGCAGCCAGCATTGCATTTTCACAGCCTTTGTATATCGAAAGCGCCGCATCCATCGTCAGTCAGAAAGAGGCGGACGGTCCTCTTGGAGATCTTTTTGACCTGGTCTGTGAAGATCCCATGTTTGGCTGTGACACCTGGGAATCTGCGGAAAGCACACTGCAGAAAGAAACTGCCACTCAGGCCATAAGCAAAGCCGGACTGGGCTCCGAAGATATCCATCTGATGTTCGCCGGAGATCTTCTTGCTCAGACATCAGCCACCTGTTTCGGCTCCGCTGGACTTGGAATTCCCTTTTACGGTCTTTACGGCGCATGCTCCACCATAGGGGAAGCACTTTCTCTCGGTTCCCTTGCTCTGACCGCCGGATTCGGCACACGGGTCTTATGTGCCACCTCCAGCCATTTCGCAAGTGCGGAAAAAGAATTTCGTTTTCCTCTGGGATACGGAAACCAGCGGCCGTTTTCTGCCACCTGGACAGTAACCGGAAGCGGTGCCTGTATCCTAAGTACATCTCCTCCCGGAGAAAAAGCTCCTCTGCGCTCCGGCAAAGGCTGTGCTGCTATCACCGGCCTTACTGCCGGCCGTGTGATGGATTACGGTCTCAGGGATTCCATGAACATGGGAGGCTGTATGGCTCCTGCAGCCTGCGATACCATTGCACGAAGCTTTTCGGATTTCGGGCGGACGCCTTCGGATTATGATGCCGTCTTTACCGGGGATCTGGGGATCATCGGGCAGAAAATTCTCCTGGATCTTCTGGAGGAACAAAATATCCGGCTTTCTCCCATTCATAAAGACTGCGGTATCCTGATCTATGACAATCCTTCTCAGGACACCCACGCAGGAGGAAGCGGCTGCGGCTGTTCTGCTGTAGTCCTTGCCTCCTATATCCTTCCGAAGATTGTATCCGGAGAATGGAAGCGGATCCTTTTTGTACCAACAGGAGCGCTTCTTTCCAAAGTAAGCTTTAATGAAGGTGACAGTATTCCAGGTATTGCCCACGGAGTTGTCATCGAGCATATGGAGGTATGAGCATGGATTACTTTAACGCATTCTGGTTCGGCGGCCTTGTCTGTGCCCTGATCCAGATCCTTCTGGACAAGACAAAGCTGATGCCTGGCCGTGTGATGGTACTTCTGGTATGTAGCGGCGCCCTGTTAAGTGCCGTTGGCGTCTACCGGCCGCTGGTGGATTTTGCAGGTGCCGGGGCCTCCGTCCCGCTGATCGGTTTCGGACATGTATTATGGGAGGGTATGAAAAAAGCCATTGAAGAAGACGGCATCCTTGGGCTTTTTACAGGAGGCTTCACTGCCTGTGCTGCCGGAGTTTCCTCCGCCCTGATCTTCTCTTATCTGGCCAGTCTCTTCTTCCGTCCAAAAATGAAAAAATAATATTCCGGGAAAGGAGTTTTTTCTCATGAGTGATACTCTTTATCTGCAGCTGGATCAGAACATTGAAGTCACCAACCCACATGTATATCTTCAGGATATCGCTGCACTTTCCATGAGTGACCCCAAAATCCTCAATCGTCTGCGGGTCATGCCTGTGATCGTTCTGGATGCAAAAAAGCCCGGACACTATGTGATGTCTGTCTCGGATCTTCTGAAAAAGATCCAGAAGCTGGAACCCTCCATTGATATTTCTCCCATCGGGGAAACGGATTTTATCATCACCTACCGCATCAGCTCTGCCACAGGGAAAATTTTCCGGTATGTAAAAATCCTTTTTGTATGCCTGGTTTCCTTTTTCGGCGCCGCTTTTTCCATTATGACCTTTAATAATGACGTAGATATGGGCAGCCTTTTTAGCCAGTTTTACGCTCTTGTTACGGGAAAAAGTTCCTCCGGCTTTACCATCCTGGAGATTTCCTACTCCATCGGGATCGGCCTCGGCGTACTGATCTTCTTTAATCATTTCGGGCATCTGAAGCTAAGCGATGATCCCACACCTATGCAGGTGCAGATGCGTACCTATGAGGATGATGTAAACCGGACACTGATCGAACAGGCTGCACGAACAGAAAATCCAGAAACTGAATCATAACCAGAGCACACTCTCATATCCGTACAATTCCGCCGCCTGTCGCAAAAAAAAGCTCCCTGCAGATTTCTCTGCAAAGAGCTTTTTTTATATAATATGGGTTTACTTTTTTCTGAAATGATATTTACAGAAGTCCTCCGATGGATAAGAACAGAGGAGCAAATACCAGTGATACAATAGTCATAAGCTTGATCAGGATGTTAATGGAAGGCCCTGATGTATCTTTGAACGGATCGCCGACTGTATCGCCGACAACGGCTGCTTTGTGCGCCTCGCTGCCTTTTCCGCCATGATGACCTGTCTCGATGTATTTTTTTGCATTATCCCATGCACCACCTGCGTTGGACATGAAGATTGCCATCAGTACACCTGTTACAAGCGCACCGGAAAGAAGTCCTCCAAGAGCCTCAACGCCAAGAACAACACCTACGATAACCGGAACAACGACCGCCATGATTCCAGGAAGCATCATCTCGTGAAGAGCTGCTGTTGTGGAGATCGCAACGCATGATTTGTAATCCGGTTTCTCGGTACCCTTCATGATACCCGGTTTCTCACGGAACTGGCGTCTTACTTCCTCGATCATCTTGTAAGCAGCCTTGGAAACGGATTCCATTGTGAAGGCCGAGAAGAGGAATGTAAGCATACCACCGATAAAGATACCGATCGTAACACGAGGAGCAAGGATATTGATCGCATCCAGATTTACTGCATTCGCATAAGATACAAACAGAGCAAGCGCTGTAAGAGCTGCGGAACCGATCGCGAAGCCTTTACCCATAGCTGCTGTTGTGTTACCTACAGAATCAAGCTTATCTGTGATCTCACGAACTGACTCATCCAGACCTGACATCTCTGCAATACCACCGGCATTGTCAGCGATGGGTCCATACGCGTCAACGGCAACTGTGATTCCTGTTGTGGAAAGCATACCAACTGCTGCAAGAGCGATTCCGTATAATCCATCCACACCGTATGCTACAAAAATACCAACACAGATCAGCAGGATCGGGAATGCTGTAGATTTCATACCTACTGCGATACCACTGATGATAGTTGTAGCTGCACCTGTCTCAGACTGCTCGCCGATTCCCTGAACCGGTTTGTAATCTGCAGATGTGTAATACTCTGTAATGTTTCCGATGATGACACCGACAACAAGACCTGCGATCACAGCAATGGCTGCCTTCATGTCTCCGAAGAGAGTCTTGCTGAGGATCAGGGACACGATGATAACAAGTGCTGCAGATACATAGCTTCCTCTTGTGAGGGCTTTCTGCGGATTGGAATTATCATCACCTTTTACAAAGAATGTTGCAATGATGGATGCGATCAGTCCACAGCCTGCAATAGCCAGCGGATAGAGAACACCGGAAACTGCTCCGGCTACCGCACCAAGTGTAAGGGCAGATACCAGAGATCCTACATAGGACTCAAAAAGGTCTGCACCCATACCGGCAACATCACCTACGTTATCACCTACGTTATCCGCGATAACAGCCGGGTTACGAGGGTCATCCTCCGGGATTCCTGCCTCAACCTTACCTACAAGGTCAGCTCCTACGTCAGCTGCCTTTGTATAGATTCCACCACCAACACGTGCAAACAGTGCGATGGAAGAAGCACCAAGGCTGAATCCAGAAAGTACGTCAACGTTCTTTGTGATGATATACACAACGCTGACACCCAGTGCACCAAGACCTGCAACACACATACCCATAACAGCACCGCCGGAGAATGCAATGGAAAGAGCCTTGTTCATTCCTCCCTCTTTTGCTGCATTTGCTGTTCTTACATTAGCCTTTGTTGCAACGGTCATACCGCAGTATCCTGCGATTGTTGAAAACAGAGCACCTACTACGAAGCAGATTGCTGTTACCCAGCTTCCAACTCCGATTCCGATCAGTACAAAAAGTACAGCTACAAAAATAACCAGGATCTTGTACTCTGCTGTTAAGAAGGCGCGGGCACCTTCTGCGATCGCACCTGCGATCTCCTTCATTCTGTCTGTTCCTGCATCCTGCTTGCTGACCTTCGCTGCAAGGTATGCTGCGAACAGAAGTGCCAGTACTGCTGCCACCGGCACCAAATACATGTAGTTTTCCACTCTTTTTACCTCCGTTCATGTATTGTTAATACTTTATCACATTATTTTGCATATTTCAAATAGAATTTTCACTTAGTTTTTTGTTAATATTGTGATATAATAAAAATTTATATAAATGAAATAAAATTTTTTTATATTATTGCTCGCATTTTATCAGTTTCAGACAGCTTATATAATAGGAAGTTTTTTTATATATCTATTTGGACAAAATTTCCATTTTTCTTTCCAGAAGATTTTTTTCCAATAATTGTTTTTCTGCATTTTCGAATCCAATTCGTTCTATAGTCTCGGCAAAACGTTCTCCCTTTAATCCCTGGTCCTTAAAAAGCAGGATTGCCTTCTCAATAACATCCAGTGCCTCTTCCTCTGACGTAAAGATCCGGTTCAGGGCCTTTCCATGAGAAATTTTCTTTCCCCAGCGTCCACCGATATAGATCTTGAATCCGTAGGTACCGTCCGGGATGGAATGGAATGGACATTTTCCCACACACCTTCCGCAGTGTCTGCAAAGCTCCTCATCAATGTGCAGTTTCCCGTCAACGACTTTCGCCACTTTGTTTGGACATGCAGCTTCAATGGCACATTTTTTACAGCCCTTGCAGGCCTCGCTGTCAAAGTGCGGGATCCTCTGTCCGATGATCCCCACATCATTCAGATTTGGTTTCACACAGTTATTCGGGCATCCGCCTACTGCGATCTTAAATTTATGCGGCAGTGCAACCTGACGGTAGCCTTTATAGAATCTCCGGAAAATCTCTTCTGAAATTGCATAGGAATCCAGAAGTCCATACTGACAGGTGGTTCCCTTGCAGGATACTACCGGTCGGACCTTTGCTCCTGTTCCTCCTGTCTCCAGACCTTCCTTCGCAATAAATTCCTGAAACTCTTCGATCTTTTCGTAGGGGATTCCCTGGATCTCCACGGAGAGCCTGGTCGTGTAGGTAAGATTTCCGTTGCCGAATTTCTCTGCTGCTTCCGCCATACATCTGTGCTGTGCCGCTGTCACCTTTCCGTTTACAGTGATCACCCGTGCAGAAAATTCATCGGTTCCCCGATTATTTAAAAACCCCTGCCCCTTCAGTCTTTTCTCTTCCTCTTTGCTTACAGTTAATGCTGACATATTTCCTCCTCCTGGTCTCACCGGCATTCCGATACTTTCCCATGGTATCGTTGCCCTGTATTTTGCAATGTTGAAATCGTTTTCACGTACTTTCTACTATACCACTTGAAGATGTATTTGAAAAATGATATTATTTTATAAAAATGATAGGTTTTACCTATATATTAATTTACAATAAAAGGAGATTCCATATGACCATCCGCCATCTCACTGTTTTTGCGGCCGTTGCGGAACAGGGCTCCATGAGTGCTGCTGCCAAACATCTTTATCTTTCCCAGCCAACAGTCAGTCAGGCCATCCGTGAGCTGGAAGCTCATTATAACGGCCTTCTCTTTGAACGTCTTGGAAAAAAGCTTTATCTCACAGAACGGGGAAAGCTTCTTCTTCCCCATGCCCGTGAAATGATCCGCCAGTTTCAGCAGCTGGAAGAGCTGATGCAGAACCAGGGACAGTCTTCCACCCTGAAGCTTGGCTCCACCCTCACTGTGGGAACCTGCCTGACCCCATCCATTATCCTGGATCTGCAGAAAAAAATCCCGGACCTTGACGTTTACTCCTTTGTCACCAACACGCAAAATATCGAGCAGAAGCTTCTGCGTTCTGAGCTGGACGCTGCTGTGGTAGAAGGTGAGATCCATTCCCCGGACCTTGTCGTTCTTCCCATCATCGATGACTGTCTGGTCCTTGCCGCCGGAAAAAAGCATCCGTTTTACCGCAGAGGACGCATCCATGTCCAGGAGCTGAACAACCAGAAATTTGCAGTCCGGGAACATGGAAGCGGTACCAGACAGCTTTTTGAGGATTACACCCTTCGCCATGATCTGAAGATCCGGACTGCCTGGGAAGCCAACAGTCCGCAGGCACTGCTGAACGCAGTGCTGTATAACCAGATGCTCTCTGTTATGTCCATCCGTCTTATGCATCATGAGATCCGTCACCGTTCAGTCCGGGTCTTCTGCAACGAAGCAGGGGAATGGAACCGGAAATTCAAGCTGGTCTATCACAAGAATAAGTTTCTTACCCCTGCCATCTTTGAGCTGGAAAAGATCCTTCACACCTATCAGCAGCTGGAACTGCCCTCTGTCATGGGTGTTCTGGAACAGGAATAAGCAGGGGACTTACCTGATCCAGTAAAAAAACGGCCGCACATATCGCTCTTACGATATGTACAGCCGTTTTTCGTTTTTTCTCACCCGACAGGGTCGGATCTTTTTTTGAACCGGATATTTAGTTTGATTCGTTGAACACGTTTTTATCCAGTGCACCGTTCTGGTGTGCAACGATGGTTGTGCAGACTGCATCACCGGTAATGTTAACCGCTGTTCTGGTCATATCCAGGATACGGTCAATACCCATGATCAGACCAATTGCCTCAACCGGAAGTCCTACAGAGTTAAATACCATGGTCAGGGTAACAAGACCAACACTTGGTACACCGGCAGTTCCTACGGAAGCAAGGGTTGCAGTTCCGATAACCGTCACATAATCCATCGGACTTAAGTGGATACCAAAAGCCTGTGCCGCAAATACTACGGCAACACCCTGCATGATAGAGGTACCGTCCATGTTGATGGTAGCTCCAAGAGGAATGGTGAATGAAGAAATCTTCTTGGAAACACCCACTTTTTTGGACAGGGTATCAATGGACATCGGGATCGTGGCATTGGATGTAGCTGTTGAGAATGCAAATGCCATAACCGGGAAAAATTTCTTGATGAATTTTATCGGATTCAGTCCTGTGAAGATCTTCAGCAGGATCTGGTATACGCCGAAGCACTGGATCGCCAGTGCAAGGAGAACACCGATCATATATTTTGCCAGCGGGATAAACGCGCTGAAACCGATGTTTGCAAAGGTTCTGCTAATAAGGCAGAATACACCGATCGGTGCAAGTGCCATGATCATCATGGTCATCTCCATCATGATGTCATTGAACTGGCTGAAAAAGTTCGCTACTGTCTCTGCGCGCTCTCCCATTTTCGCAAGGATCACACCCACGATCAGGGCAAATACGATAACCTGAAGCATGGTTCCGCTTGCCAGGGAATTGATCGGATTGTCCGGAATGATATTCAGGATGGTATCCGTAAGAGAGGTAGCCTCCATAGTCTCCACAGAGGAAGCGGAGGACTGAATAGAGCTCATATCAAGTCCCACACCCGGATTGATCAGATTACCTACCGTCAGAGCAACCGAAACAGCCAGAGCTGTAGTCGCCAGATAAAATACCAGTGTTCTCACACCTACGGTTCCAAGCTTCTTGGTATCACCGATGGACATACTTCCGCAGACAAGGGAACAGAATACCAACGGTACAACCAGCATTTTCATCAGACGGATAAATCCCTGTCCGATCACATAAAGGATTCCCTCCACGATCACATCTTTCTTGAAGCTGCTGTCAGGAACCAGGTAACAGAGAATGATTCCCAGTATCGCACCTGCGATCAGCGCCACAAAGATCTTCGTGGTAAGGCCCATTTTCTTTTTCTGCTGTGTTTTCTCTTTTATATTTTTCTCTTTCATTCTAGTCCTCCGCTCTTTCATCCATATATTCTTTCAGCGATGCTTTCCAGTCCGGCATGTCATACACTTCAATAATACGGAGGATAAAATTATCAAGGACGGCATATGGCGGTCTGACAGAAGAAAGATCTGACTGCTCTGTCGGCACGGATCTCAGTTCGATCTTCTTTCCTGCAAGGCGAAGGATCTCGGTTGCAAACTCATAACGGTTGCATACACCGCTGCAGGTTACGTGATAAGTTCCATATTCGTTGGTATCGATAAGATACAGGATCATTCTTGCCAGATCCTTGGCGCTGGTCGGTGATCCGAACTGATCCGAAGCAACGGAAAGCTCCTGGCCTTTTTCTGCTGTCTCCAGCACACGGTTTACAAAATTGTTTCCGCCTTTTCCGTATACCCAGTTGCTTCGGATAATGAAATGTTTGTGTGTAAACTCTTTTACATAGTTCTCTCCGGCTCTCTTGGAACGGCCGTAAACAGTCAGCGGATTGGTATCGTCAAACTCTGTATACGGTTTTTTGCTCTTTCCGTCGAAAACATCATCTGTGGAAAGCTGGACGATCTTTGCCCCGCATTTTCTTGCCACGATGCTTAAGTTTCTTGCTCCCAGTGCGTTGACACGGTATGCATGTTCCGGATTCTTCTCACACTCATCGGTATCTGTGATACCGGTGCAGTTGATGATCACATCCGGACGGTTAATGGAACCGAAGTTGATCACTTCATCTGTGTCTGTGATATCCAGCTCATCAAGATCTGTGTTCAGAGTCTCGATCTGCATTGGATCCAGAACATCATTCAGTGCCCGTCCGATCTGTCCGTTGACACCTGCGATCCATACTTTTAACATCTTTCTACCTCCCTGGTGTAATATGTGTGATACATAAAATAAAGAGACATTGATTAGATCAAAACCAATGCCCCTTTAACCTATATACTGAAATATATTTTATCAATATCACAAAAAACTGTCAAGAAAAAAGCTCCTGTTTCCATAAGGTTCCTGCTGCTGATGTTACTGCCCACCGGCAGTATTTCCTCAAGATGTTTTTGTGAACAGAATTTACAGAAATCCTGAGGATCGGGAGTTCCATAACTCCCGATTTTGTATTGTAAATTCTGTCCCATGAATTATAATCTGAACAGGAGATCATCTAAAAACACATACAAAGGAGAAACTTATGAAAAAGCTAAAAAAATTAACATCTCTGCTATTTCTGTTCTGCTGTCTTTGCTTCTGTCTGATCCTGTTTCCACAGACAGCCCGGGCAGGCTCTCTTACGCCAACCGCACAGGACAATCTCCATGTCAGGTTACGCCGTACCTCTGATCTTATTCCTGTTTCCGGCGGATACATGAGGGTCTTCCACCAGAAAAATTCTGTCGGCGTTGAATATTATGATAATGATCTGAAGATCAGAAGCAAGCGCAAGATCAACATGGAGCTTCCACTGTGGGGTGGCTTTTATGCCGGATCTGACGGATATTATCTGGTAGAAGGCCAGACAAACAACAAAGAAAACGATTCCGCTGAGGTCATCCGCGTTATCCGCTACGATACAAACTGGAACCGGAACGGTGCAGCAGCAATTACCAGTAACCCGGAGCTTTTTGGCGGTGAGGTCCGCACGCCCTTTGACTATGGCTGTGTGGAAATGACAGAAAGCAACGGCAAGCTCTATGTTGTTACCGGTCACGAAGGATATGTGGATCCCTCTGTCGGTCAGGGACATCAGGGCTTCCTTATGGCCGAGATCGACCAGGCAGCCATGAAAGGAAAGATCGTTTCCTGCGATCTGTGGCATTCCTTTGCACAGTATATCAAATCACAAGGTTCTTATCTCTACGTACTGGAGCAGAGTGAGGGTTCACGATGTACAAAGCTTTCCAGATATGACAGCACTACACTTGCCTGCACCACCATAGAGCTTTTGCCATACGGAGGCTCGCATACTTCTGTGTGGGCACTGGCCTGCTACGCAAGCGTTGACGGCATGGCTGTTTCCTCTGACAGTGTATTATGCGTTGGCACTTCCATCGATCAGTCCAAATATGATAAGGTATCTGAAAACACGCCTCATAACCTTTATCTGTCCGTCACACCAATGTCTGACTTTTCCGAAAAAGCAACCACTACCAGGAAGCTTACCAACTTTACAGGCGGAGGAAAAAGCTTTGCGGGCGTAAAGATCACCAAAATAAATGACAACCGTTTTATGATTTCCTGGGAAGAATACGTCTCCGACGATAACAAGAAAAACTCTTCCGCTAACGATCCGCTCTCTTCCAGCACCCTTCATTATCTTTTTGTGGACGGAAAGGGAAAGAGTCTCAGCAAAGAGTTTACAACAGCTGCTCCGATTTCTGACTGTCAGCCTGTGGTAAAGGATTCCAGGGTCGTTTATTATGCTTCAAACTCCAACACCTTGAACTTTTATTCCATTAATTCCGACAACGGAAAAGCTGACAAAAAAACTTACCATATCGCAGGTGACAACGCAACCTGGAATTTCAAAAACGGTATCCTTACGATCTCCGGCTACGGACCACTTTCTATTTCCACAGAGGAAAACAACCGATACCCGGTCTCTTCAACAAACAGCTGGTTTTCCTTCTCCAGCGATTCCTCCTGGAAAGCTATCAAAAACCAGATCAGAAAGGTCATAATAAAACCCGGGATCACAAGTATTTCCGAAAGGGCCTTTGCTTATCTTCCTGAGCTGAAAGAGGTGGACATCCAGAAAGGGGTCAGAAAGATCGGAAAAGAAGCTTTCACCTACTGTAACAATCTATCCAGGATCAACATACCTGATACCGTTAAAAGCATTGGAACGGATGCTGTGTGGTGCGGCTATTACTGGTCTGACAGCTCTCATGCATATTTTTGCAAGATCCATGCTCCGTACGGCTCTTACGCAGTTACATATGCCAAGAAAAACAATATCAGCTATGCATGCAATATTTCCGATGCATCTGTAACAGGAATCAAAAAAACATATACCTATACAGGCTCTGACATAAAGCCCGTTCCAACCGTAACTCTTGGAAAAGCAAAGCTTTCTGGCATCAATGATTATCATGTGACATACCAGAACAATAAAAAAGCAGGAACTGCTACCCTGAAGATCATCGGTGATAACCATTTCTACGGAACCATCACCTTAAATTTCCAGATCACTCCTGCAGCCACACCAAAGCCACAGACTGCAAAAACATTCCGGGATGCTTATAATGTCTACACAGTCAATACCACCGGGACTTCCGTAGCACTGAAGGGACCACGTTCACGCAATACTGTCACTGCAAAGATTCCGGCCACTGTCAAAGCTAACGGAAAAACCTACAAAGTCACAGCCATTGCAGCCAATGCCTTCAAAAACTGTAAAAACCTGAAACAGGTAACGATTTCAGGAAATATCACAAGCATAGGTGCCGGAGCCTTCCAGGGATGCACAAGTCTTCGTACTGTAAAAATCGGTTCCCGAGTTTCTGCGATCGGCACAAAAGCTTTCTGTGACTGTAAGGCCCTTACCTCTGTCACCATACAGACAGGACGTCTTACTTCCAAAAGCTCAGGTAAATATATCTTCACAAGAGCAGGTCAGAATAATTACAAAAAACTGACTGTAAAGGTTCCGGCAAGCAGACTTTCCTCTTACAAAAAGCTTTTTCAAAGCCAGGGTCTGTCCACACAGGCCAGGGTTATCAAATAGTCAGGATCGTACCTTGCATTTCCACGCCCCCTATGCTATACTCAGTTTCGCTGCAAAAGCCCGCAAAAACCAAGGTCGTACAGGGCTTACAAGGCGGTCACCGCCTATAAATGTGCCGAGTGTTCGTGACCTTCCACTCGTAAAACAAAACTAAAGGAGAATAAAAAACATGAAAAACAAAGGTACTCATTTTCTGGTACAGGGAGCTGCCATTGCAGCTGTATATGTTGTCCTGACACTGGTATTCGCGCCACTTAGCTTCGGTGAAGTTCAGATCCGATTTTCCGAGGCGCTGACCGTACTTCCGTTCTTCACACCGGCTGCCATCCCGGGACTGTTCGTGGGATGTATCATTGCCAATCTTCTTGGCGGTGCGATTCCAGTTGACATCATTTTCGGAAGCATTGCCACACTTATCGGTGCATTCTTTACCTACAAGCTTCGCAATACAGGCAAATGGACAGCCCCGATCCCGCCGATCGTTTCCAACATTGTGATCGTTCCTCTTGTGCTTCGTTACGGATATGGCATTAACCTTCCTATCCCGTTTATGATGCTCACAGTAGGAGCCGGTGAATTTATCTCAGCCGGTGTGATCGGTATGATCCTTCTTGGAGCACTTTCCAAATACAAAAATGTACTTTTTCATAAAAAAGCAGCAGTCTGACTAAATCTGCTGCCCACAAAAAGGAGCCATGAGAAAACGGCAGCATTTCTCATGGCTCTCTTTTATTTTTTCTCTGCGGATTCCTGCAGACTGCGCAGGATCCTCTTTTCCATTCTGGATACCTGTACCTGGGATACGCCAAGCTCATGAGCGATCTCCATCTGGGTCATGTTCTGAAAATACCGCATATAGATCAGCCTCCGCTCCTTTGCCTCCAGAGTTCCCAGTATCTCTTCCAGAAAAATCCTGTCCAGTACTTTTTCCTGCCGGTTTTCTTTTTCCGGAAGCTTGTCCATCAGAGAAATCTCCGTTCCCTCACCCTGATAGATCGTTTTGTGAAGAGATTCCACCTCTGCACCGGATTCCATGGTCATTACCAGTTCTTCTATGGAAATTCCCATTTCCTCTGCCATTTCTCCCGTCGTAGGTTCCCGCTCCAGCCGGCGTGTCAGTGCTTCTCTCACCTGATAGATCCTGTAGTGGTTTTCCTTCAGAGAACGGCTTACCTTCAGTATCCCGTCGTCCCTGAGATAACGTTTGATCTCTCCGATGATCATGGGAACGGCATAGGTGGAAAATTTCACATCATAGGACATGTCAAACTTATCCACAGCTTTCAGAAGTCCGATGCTGCCGATCTGGAACAGATCCTCCATCTCCACCCCTCGTCCCAGAAAACGCTTTGCCACACTGTATATCAGTCCTGTATTTTCCTCAAACAAAAGATCTCTTGCCGCTTTATCCCCCTGGTGTGCACGCCCGATGAGGACAAGAGTACGATCCATAGTTACCTCCTGATGATCTTTTTCATGTGCACTGTAGTTCCACGGCCAACCTCCGATTCCACCTGAAGCTCATCCATAAACGCCTCCATGAATGTAAACCCCATACCGGAGCGGTCTTTATCAGCCTTTGTGGTAAACAGAGGCTCCATGGCTTTTTTGATATCCGGGATCCCGGCTCCGTGATCTGTCACATCAACCTGAAGCTCCTGCCCCCGGAGACGACATTCTACCCGGATCTTATGTATCTCCCCTTCATACCCGTGTATGATGCAGTTGGTCACTGCCTCCGATACTGCGGTCTTCAGATCCGAAATTTCCTCCAGCGTAGGATTCAGCTGTGTGCAGAATGAAGCCACAGCAACTCTTGCCAGTGCTTCATTTACCGGTCTGCTGTCAAAAATGATCGTCATTTCATTTGTGTTTTCCATCATAAACACCCTCCTGTTCACCTGCCGATTTTTTAATTCCACAGATTTCAATATATTTTCCCACTCCGGATAGCCGCAGAAGCTTTGCAATATGACTGTTCACATTGACAACCTGCACACATTTCCCCCTCATGCCAAGCGCCCGGTACCTACCCATCAGCAGACCGATCCCGGAACTGTCCATAAAAACGGTCTCTGAGAAATCAAAAATCATATTTTTTATATAGTTATGTCCGATAATCCGGTCTGAATCTCTCCGGATCTCATCAGAAGCCGGATGATCCAGTTCCGCCGGAAGATGTACAGTCAGCACGGTTCCGGATTTTTCAAAACCTGATGTCATTCTATCATTCCCCCATTTTTGATTTTTTATTCCATTTTTCATGACCAAAGGGTAAAAAAAGAGGAATGCGCCAACGCACATTCCCCTTATCCGAGGTTTCTCCTCTGTATGAGTTATGATCTTTTTTATTCTGTATAACCTCCATCGTAAGAGGAATCCTCATATCCTCCGTCACTGTAGCTGCTGTCTTCTCCGGAATCTCCGTCAGAGCTCTGTGCATCTTCTCCATCCGAAGCTGTGGCATCCGCTCCAGCTTCAGCTGTTCTATCTGTGCTGCTGTCAGCACTGGACGTTCCGCCAGAAGCTCCGCTCTCGATCCCGCTTACACCGGTCTTTCCGCTGATAGTACTGTAAATCCCCTTTGCAGAATCTGACAGTGTATCCACATATATCTTCTGTAGTTCCAGCGCCGCTGTATCCAGATCCTCCTGCTGCATGGCAGTATATGCATTAAACAAAGCCTCATAGCTCTGACTGCGTTTCTGCTCTTCCTCTGCCTGCTTGGCAACTGCATCTGCCGTATCACTGGACTGGGCAGCTTCTCCCTGAGCTTTGGTAAGCTCCACGCTCTGGCTGGAAAGAGAATCACTGTACTGTATGATCTGCTGATTGGCCTGCCTGTAAATATCCTGTTTCACAGCCGGCAGTACAAGGAGCCAGAATGCTGCCGCCCCTGCCGCAAATCCAAGTACCGTGGTAAAGAAAAGTGATATCTTTGATCTTTCTTTATAAGACGACGGCCTTACAACGATTTCTCCTGAAATATTATCATTCTCATTTTTTTCATTTCCAAACAAGCCCTTACGCCGTTTTTCCATCTTTGTGGTAACACCCGTCTGCTCGTCAACTTCACGCAGGAAACGAAGTGTGGTGGTATTGGTCTTGTCGATCCTGGCTGCTTTTTTTAGGGTTCTTCTCGCCTTATTCCACTCCTGATTCTTCATCTGGATCAGAGCAAGAAGATGATACCCCTTGATCAGCTTGGGATTCTGGGACAGGATCTTTTTCAGGCGGATGGCCGCCATATCCTCATGGCCTTCCCTGCACATGGCAAGGGCATTGTTATATTTCTTGATGCTTTCGTTGATTGTTTCCAGTTTGTTCTGGTTTGCCTGAAGCCTGGCAATATATTCTGAAGCCAGATTTCGGTTCTTCTGGATATTCTTGCTGATGACCCACTCACTCAGTGCGGCAACCACCTCACCGGTCTCAAAATATACAAGACCAAGAAGATTTCTTGCACAGATATTCCGTTTGTCATAGGCAAGACTTTGCTTCAGACAGCTGATCGCCCCAGACAGATCCCGGATGCTGGCTTTTTCCAGCCCCTGATTATAATAAAGCTTGGAAAGATAATCCACCTTCTTCTGGATCAGTACATTGGCTCCACAGTGCGGACAATAATCCAGATCTGTATCCGTCAGGAACGCTCCACAGTTTATGCAGTTCATCCACTTCTCCTTATCTTACACGTCTGTTGCTCTTGACCTCACGCAGCATCTCCTGGAGTACATCCATGATATCTGTGATCTCCCGGTCATAAATGACACCTTCTACATCTGCCACATCCAGACATGGTTCAAATTTCTTCAGTTCCTCTTCGTAATCGATCATAATTTTTTCCTCCTGATCACAGCCTTGATCTCACCGACCAGATAAAGGGATCCTACACAGAACAGCATTCCATCCTCACCTTTTTCCTTTACTGCCCGTTCAAAAGCTGCTGGAACATCCTCTATTGCTTCCACTTCCGGCACTCCGTCTTCACGGAAGATCTCCGCAAGCTCTTCTACCGGAACTTTGCGGTATCCGCCTACCTGTGTGACGATCACATGTCGAAAACGGATCCTGCTACAGATCGTGCGGATCATATCCGTATAGTCCTTGTCATCCACTGCGGAAAACAGCAGAGTCAGAGGAAATTCCTTCTGGAAATGTTCTGCTGTCTCTACAAACTTCTCAACACCGTCTTCGTTATGTGCGCCATCCACGATCACACCCGGAAGAACCGTTTCCATCCTTCCCTGCCAGCGTGTTTTTGCCATACCAGCCTTCAGAGCCTCCAGAGATACCGGAATCTGATCTTCCAGTACCTGAATGGTTTTCACCGCAAGAGCTGCATTCATAACCTGATAACGGGCGATAAACGGTATATCAAATACGGTATCGCCATATGTCTCGTCCTTAAGAGAAAATCGGATTCCGTCCTTTGTGATCTTATGGATCTCTGTATCTTCCCGTTTCAGCTCATAATATGGACATCCCAGCTTCTCTGCATGCTCACGCATCACTCCGGCCGCATCCGGATCATTTCCATCGTAGATCACCGGAACACCCGGCACCATGATCCCTGCCTTCTCTCCTGCGATCTCGGAAACTGTATTTCCAAGATACTGCATATGATCGAGGCTGATGGATGTGATCACACAGGCTGCCGGATCCTCCACAGCAGTGGTTGCATCCAGACGTCCGCCAAGACCGGTCTCCAGTGTTACATAGTCCACGCCGGCTTCTGCAAAGATCACCATTCCCATCAGAAGGAGTGTCTCAAAATAGGTGGGATGATAGCTTCCCTCCGCAACCAGCTCATCGGAAAGTTTTTTAACTTTTTCAAAAGCACGAAGGAAAGTATCGTCATCGATCACTTCCTCGTTGATCTGAAAACGCTCGTTGATCTCCACCAGATGAGGAGATGTAAAAAGTCCGCAGGAATATCCTGCTTCCCGAAGGACCGATGTGATAAAAGCACAGGTACTTCCCTTTCCGTTGGTTCCTGCCACATGGATCACACGGAATTTCCTCTGCGGATCTCCAAGTCTTCTTAAGCATTCTCTGGTATGGTCCAGGCTGTTCTTAGTAGTAAATCTCGGTATATCTTCAATATACGCAACTGCTTCTTCGTAATTCATAAAAAAAACCATCACTTATCTATAATGTATTCGTAAAGAACTTTTGGGGAGAAAAGCTTCTCCCCTCCTGTTCGTTACGATACCATTATATAATAGTGGTGGAAGATGTCCAGTCCTAATCGTAATATTTTATCCGACATTTTTTGTATCGGAGTATCTTTTCTATGCCATTTACTGGTTGTCTGTACTGTTTTCTTCACCGGAATCTTCTGTGGATTCCGTTTCTGACGCTGTATCCGTTTCCTCCGTTGACCCTGTATCAGAACTGCTCTTTTCACTGTCAAGCTTCCACTTGCTGTCAGCGAGCAGCGCATAAACCGCCCGGTCATGGCTCTTTGTCATGGCCTTTCTTGTGGAACTGTTGCTTCGCTGCACTACCGAGAGCCGGTCAAAATCATCCAGTTCCTTTCCGGTAATGATCAGCTTGGTAGGATTCACGTAAACCGTATCATACCATTCTCCGTTGATCTTCACCTGGCTGGACGGCGTAAAGTTTGTTCCCTGGATATAATAGGTGTGATCCGTCTCAGACACAACCTGAATGGAATCCAGCGTGGTATCATAGATTCCCATACGCATCTTTGTCCGCTCAAAAGGATTCGCTCCGTCATATGTATACTGCTTTCCGTAGAGAAGATCGTACTGCAGGGTCTCCAGATCCACCTGATAATTTTTGGTATTTCTTCTTGCCTGATGATACTTGAAAACATTTCCCTCATGGATACCTACACGGTCCATAACCTCTGCTGCCATCTGGTATGCCGCAAGATTTTCTTTCTTTTTCTTAAGTCCGAAATTATCCCACATCACATACTCTGTCTGGAACAGATATTTATTCTCCACATCCTCCACGGTCAGTCCCATGGTCGGCAGATGATCACCATACATGACCAGTACCACATCCTCCGGATAATCTGCCAGCCTGTCAGTCAGCTCTTTGACAAAATTATCCATCTCATGGATCTGATTTACATAATACTCCCACTTATTATTCAGCTCGTCAGTAGGTGCCCCGGAAACTGTGATCTCCGGATTTTCCAGTACCGGTTCTGAAGGATAATCTCCATGTCCCTGTACGGAAATAGTATATACATAATCAGGCCCTTCTGTAGAATCCAGACACTTGACGATCTCATCGGTGAGGACACTGTCCTTGGTCCAGCCCAACGAGTTCTTCTGATTTTCATCCTTCATATACTCTGCCGAAGTGAAGGTATCAAATCCCAGATTCGGAAAAATACTTCTTCTTCCGTAGAAATTCGCCTCATTGTTATGTACTGCATGGGCAGTATAGCCCAGATTCTTCAGAACATACGGTGCGCTCTCACAGGTAGTTTCCTTAAGGATACTCTTGTAAGGATACTCTCCCGGTCCAAAATAATGAAGGCTCATTCCGGTAATGGATTCAAACTCAGTATTTGCGGTTCCGGCTCCTACAGAAGGTACCTTATAATATCCGGAGGAATACTCCTTCATCAGCTTTCTGAAATTCGGGATAGGATCTTCTGACAGCTCCAGATAATTTACCAGCGCAGGATCAAAAAAGGACTCCAGCTGCAAAAACAGAATATTCGGATGACTGCCTTCTTTCGTTTCCGGAAGATTTTCTTCCGACTTCTCGATCCTTTTGATCTCGCTTTTGGAATAGTCTCTCGGGGCACTGATTCCGGTATTAAAGATCGTCGTTGCCAGACAGTAAGGATATCCGTAATCCTCATAAGCTATGGCAATATTTCCAAAATAATTGGAAAGAACTCTTTTTTCCAGAGCAAGCTGTGTGATTCCTCCAAAGGCAAGGACCCCGACCAGAACCAGCGGAATATTCACCTTGTATTTCAGCTTGCCTCTGTACTTCGGCGACCCTATCAGGATGATCAGAAGGATCAGAACCGCAATTCCCAGAAGAACTGCACCTATGGTCATCTGGGTATGGGTCAGATATTTTTTTGCAATACTGAGACCATCTGTCAGATTCTTCACATCCGGTCCTGTAAACGGTGTGACACGGTTGAGAAGAAGCACACCGTTTACGATTCCCAGAAACAGCCATAAGCTGCCCACAAAGATACGCCAGAAAATTCTCTTTCGGAAGAGATAAACAATCAGCATCGTCGTAAAGATAAACGCTGCATTATAAGCAAATACAAGCGGCTTTGTGGTCATGTAGGTCCACGCCTCTGTGAACGAGTGCCTGCATATGGCCTCGATCACAAAGTACAGGACTGCACAGCCCAGAGCCTGAAGTATCAGCGAAATCTTATTGAAAAAGTTACACCACTTCATTAAAACACTCCTTCGTTATTTCACCATCTGTGTTAACTGCAGGTTCACTTTCTCTTTCATCTCTTTGTATTTCTCAAGTTTCTCCTTCTCTGCCTCTACCTTGGCTGCAGGTGCCTTGTTCACAAAATTCGGATTGTTCAGCATTCCCTCGCAGCGTGCGATCTCTTTTGTAAGACGCTCCTGCTCTTTTGTGAGACGTTCGATCTCTTTTTCACGGTCGATCAGATCCTCCAGCGGCAGATAAACCACACCGTCTGCCACAACGATAGATACCGCATCCTCACCGATTCCGTTCTTATCCTGCTGTACGTGGATCTCTTTTGCAAACGCAAGGTTTGTAAAGGATTTCTTGCAGGACTCAAAACGTGCACAGCACTCTGCATCCTTGCCTACGATGTAGATATTGGTCTTTCTGTTCTGCGGTACGTTCATCTCGTTTCTGGTGTTACGGATTCCACGTACAACCTCCTGGAATCTTGAAACTGCTTTCTCAGCATCTGCAAAATCCATCTCGTCTCTGTATACCGGCCAGTCAGAGATCATGATGGACTCTTCATCCGGAAGCAGTGTGCAGTAGATCTCTTCTGTGATAAATGGCATGAACGGATGAAGAAGCTTCAGTCCCTGTGTCAGCACAGTGCGGAGTGTCCACAGTGCATCGTTTGCTGCTGCCGGATTTTCCTCTGCCTTCCACAGTCTTACCTTTGCCATCTCGATATACCAGTCACAGAGCTCATCCCACAGGAAATCATAGACCTTCTGTACGGCAATTCCAAGCTCATATTTATCCATATTCTCAGTAACATCACGGATCACTGTGTTCAGTCTGGAAAGGATCCATTTATCCTCGTTGCACAGTGCGTTCAGGTCTTCCGGCGCTGTTACTGTCTTGCCCTCCAGGTTCATCATAATGAAACGGGAAGCATTCCAGATCTTATTTGCAAAGTTACGGCTGGATTCTACACGCTCCCAGTAGAAACGCATATCATTTCCAGGTGCATTACCTGTCATCAGTGTCAGACGAAGGGCATCTGCGCCGTATTTGTCGATAACCTCCAGCGGATCGATACCGTTTCCAAGAGACTTACTCATCTTACGTCCCTGTGAGTCACGTACCAGACCGTGGATCAGTACATGGTGGAACGGTGTCTCACCGGTCTGCTCCAGTGCGGAGAATACCATACGGATAACCCAGAAGAAGATGATATCATATCCGGTTACCAGAACATCTGTAGGATAGAAATACTCAAGCTCCGGTGTCTTATCCGGCCATCCAAGTGTGGAGAACGGCCACAGTGCGGAACTGAACCAGGTATCCAGAGTGTCCTCATCCTGATGCATATGTGTGCATCCGCATTTCGGACATTTCTCCGGCATTTCTCTTCCAACCACCATCTCACCGCACTCATCGCAGTAATAAGCCGGGATCCTGTGTCCCCACCAAAGCTGACGGGAAATACACCAGTCACGGATATTCTCCAGCCAGTGCAGGTAAGTCTTGTCAAAACGTGCCGGAACAAACTGAAGGTTTCCGTCGTCCAGAGTTTTGATAGCAGCTTTTGCCATTTTGTCCATTTTTACAAACCACTGTGGTTTGATCATCGGCTCTACCGTTGTACCGCAGCGGTCATGGGTACCAACACTGTGGCTGTGCGGAACAACCTTTACAAGAAGTCCCTGCTCCTTCAGGTCCTCTACCATGGCCTTACGTGCCTCGTAACGGTCCATACCTGCATATTTTCCGCCAAGGCTGTTGATGGTGGCATCATCATTTAAGATGTTGATCTCCTCAAGGTTATGACGGCGTCCAACCTCAAAGTCGTTGGGGTCGTGTGCCGGTGTGATCTTAACGCAGCCTGTTCCGAATTCCTTGTCAACATACTCATCGGCAATAACCGGGATCTCTCTGTCTGTAAGAGGAAGCTTCAGCATCTTTCCTACAAGGTCTTTATATCTTTCATCCTCCGGGTTTACAGCAACTGCTGTATCGCCGAGAAGTGTCTCCGGACGAGTGGTCGCGATCTCAACAAAACGTCCTTCCTCACCTACGATGGGATAATTGATGTGCCAGAAAAATCCGTCCTGGTCTTCATGCACAACCTCTGCATCAGAAATAGAGGTCTGGCATACCGGACACCAGTTGATGATCCTGGAGCCTTTGTAGATATAGCCTTTCTCATAAAGGCGGATAAATACTTCCTGAACAGCCTTGGAGCAGCCCTCATCCATGGTAAAGCGCTCACGCTCCCAGTCTGCAGATGCTCCCAGCTTTTTCAGCTGATTGATGATCTTTCCGCCGTACTCCTCTTTCCATGCCCAGGCATGTTTCATAAATTCGTCACGGCCGATCTCGTTCTTATCAATCCCTTCCTTACGAAGTTTCTCTGTTACCTTAACCTCTGTAGCGATGGCTGCATGGTCAGTTCCCGGCTGCCAGAGAGCCTCATAGCCCTGCATTCTTTTGAAACGGATCAGGATATCCTGCATGGTCTCATCCAGTGCATGTCCCATATGCAGCTGTCCGGTTACATTGGGCGGCGGCATTACAATTGTAAAAGGTTTTTTGTCCGGATTAACTTTTGCATGGAAGTATCCGTTATCCATCCATTTTTTGTACAGACGATCCTCAATACCCTTGGGATCATAAGTCTTTGCAAGTTCTTTACTCATGTTTTCCTCCTGAATCTTTCTGATTATAGGAACCTTAAAATGCTCCTGTTCTCTGCAAGAAAAAACACGCCCTCCACACAAAAGCCAATAACTAATGTGCGAAGGGCGATCATTCTCGCGGTACCACCTTCATTATCCGGAAAAAACATCTGTTATTCCCGTCTATCTCTTGTCCCTTAACGCGGGGTACGTGAAAACCTACACAGCAGCATCTGCATCTGTTCTGCATTTCTGCTTTCAGTTTCCCGGCTCCTAAGCTACCTTCTGCAGTCCTCCATCTGAAAATGCCTTTCAGCCTGCGCTTCTCTTGCGTCTGTGCATTTCTCTCTGTCAGCGTAGATCTGCATACTCCTCTTATTCAACGCCTTTGCCATGTTCCTACTATAATGAAATTTTCTTTTTTTGTCAAGACAGAGGCCTGCTTTTCCTGGGATTTCACATATTTCCGGATATGAAGATCTTTCTGGCATTTCATTATTTTATTCTACGCTTTTCAGTGACTCTACCATATTGATCTTTTTCAGCTTAAAATGCATCACCATATTTACAAACATGGAGAACCCAAAGGTAATGATTCCACTGTAAACAAAGCTTATTGGCTTGATATTTCTTCCGAACATCACCGCATCTACCTCAACGGTTGTGATCACATACCGGTGAAGGAGGATTCCGAACACTGCGCCTGCCAGAATCCCTATGAAGGACAGCAAGATATTTTCCCGAAATACATACTGGGAAACCTCGCCATCATAAAATCCCAGGACCTTCAATGTTGCAAGCTCTCTCTGCCGCTCTGTGATATTGATGTTGTTCAGATTATACAGTACCACAAATGCCAGCATTCCGGCAGAAATGATCAGGACCCAGATCACTGCTCCGAGGGATCCCAGCATTCGCTCTACCTGACCTGCTGTGCTGCTTGTATAGCTGATACTTAAAGCTGCCGGATATTTCAGGATCGCATTTCCAAGAGTTTCCAGATCACTCTCTGCATCCTCTTTCATAGTATATACTGTACTTGAATACTTCGGTTTCTCCCCGAATGTTTTTTCATAGCAGGATGGGGTCATGTAAACGTAATGTCCCATATAGTTCTCTGTGACAGCAGTGATCTTTACTTTATACTTTCTGTTGTCTTTCTCCAGGGTGATCTTGTCTCCTGCTTTCACACCGATAAGAGAAGCCGTTTTTTCACAGATCACCGCTCCATCATCGGTAAGCTCATACTGCTCGTGGGACTTTCTGTCACGCAATGTTACATCCTCTTTAAAATTTTCCGTATTTTCCGGAACATACACATAGATACTGACACTTCCCTTTTCTTTTGGTGCCGTCATCTTGGTGAGCTGCACACGGGTATAGTGATCGATCTCGCTGTTTCCGTCCAGAAATTTCAGAAGATCTTTTTCCTGGCTGTCTGTGGCATCCTCATCATTGATCACCATGGCATCATAGTGCTGGATCTGGTCATATTGGAGAATCGCAATATCCATAATGGAGTCATAAAGTCCGAATCCTACAAGCATCAGTCCCATGCTTCCTGCAATTCCGAAAATGGTCATAAAAAGACGCTTTTTATAACGGAAGAGATTTCGCATGGACGATTTCCAGGAAAAGCTCAGATGCTTCCAGATAAAGCTGATCCGTTCAATAAGGATCCGTTTTCCTTCTTTCGGTGCAGGCGGACGCATCAGAGATGCCGGTGTTTCTGCCAGGGTTTTTGCGCAGGAAAACAGTGTAGCGCCCATAGTACAGATCACCGCTGCCCCGGAAGCGATCAGTGCATATTGTAACTCATAATCCAGCTGCATGTGATCGCCAATATTCCAGTACATGATTCCATACGCCTGGATAATGATAAACGGAAGAACCTTTTCTCCGAAAAGTACTCCTGCGATACTTCCGCCTACTGTAGCCAGAAATGCGTAGCTGAGATACTTGGATGCAATGGATGCTTTTCCATATCCCAGCGCTTTCATGGTTCCGATCTGGGTTCGCTGTTCCTCCACCATTCGTGTCATCGTGGTAAGACTGATCAGAGCCGCTACAAGGAAGAATATCATCGGGAAAACCTTTCCGATGTTTTTCAGTCGCTCTGCGTTATCACCAAAATCCGAATATTCCGGAAGGTCATTGCGGTCCGTGACGATCCACTCCGGTGTTTCAATATCATCCATCTCTTTCTGGGCATCCTCGATCTTCTGCTGGGCTTCCGCAATTTTGTCATCGGCTTCTTTTTTGCCGTCCTGATATTCTTTCTTTCCATCGGAAAGCTTCTTTTTGGCGTCCTCCAGGTCTTTTTTGGCGTCTTTTAATTTCTGTTCATTTTCCCGGATCTCTTTTTCACCATCCAGGAGCTTCTGTTCATTTGCATCCAGTTCTGCCTGACTGCTGGTAAGCTTTTCTGTATTGGCCTGGATCTCTGCCTGACCGGCATTTAACTGGGCCTGTTTTTCCTCCAGCTGCTGCCGCCCTGAGCTGAGCTGGGCTCTGGCCGAATCCAGCTGGCTCTGGCCATCATCCAGAGTTGCCTGGTTTGCCGCAATTTCTTCTTTTGCCGCGGAAAGCTCTGCTTTCTTTGTTTCCAGCTCTTTTTTCCCTTTATCCAGTTCTTCCTGGCCTTCATTCAGCTGTGCCTCTGTCCTGGAAAGTGTCTCTTCCTGTTCTTTGATCTGGCTGAAGCCCTCATTGATCTGACCTAGGCTGCTCTCCAGTTCAGCTCTTGTCTGCGCCAGCTCTGATTTTTTTGCAGTAAGCTCTGCCTGCGCCCCGTCGATCTGGGCCTGACCGGCATTTATCTGTTCTTCCATTGCACTGATCTGACCATTTAAAGTCTGGATCTGCGTGGAAAGCTCCGCCAGCTCTTCCTCGGTTTTTCCTGCTTCCGCACCGGCGTCATACTGCGCCTGCAGCTCCGCCGCCTGACTGCTTAATGCCTCTTTCTGGCTGGTCAGTTCATCCAGCTGTGCCTGCTGCCCGGAAAGTGCTTCTTCACTGGAACTGATCTGGGATTCGCCATCGGAAACCTGTACAAGTCCTGCCTCACACTGTTCTTTCTGACCGGTGAGAGCAGCCTTTGTTTCTTTGATCGTATTCTTTCCCGTTTCCAACTGTTCTCTTCCACTGTCAAGCTCATCCTGTTTGCTTTCCAGTGTTTTCTCCGCTTCCCGGAGCTGGATCTCACCGTCACTTACCTGCTGTTTTGCGGCATTCAGCTGTTCATATCCGGCAGTCAGCTCTGCCTGCTTCTCATTTATCTGTGCTTCGGAGTCGGCAAGCTGGGATCTGGCAGAATTTAACTGGGACAGACCGTCTTCCACCTGCTGTTTTGCGCTGTTAAGCTGAGACCATCCATCTTCAATCTGCTTTCTTCCGTCAGCAAGCTGCTGTTTTCCATCGGTCAGCTCCTTTTTTGCATCACTGAGCTGCTGTTTTCCATCTTCGTACTCTTTTTTTCCATCCTCATACTTCTTCTGCCCATCATCCAGCTTTTTCTTCGCGTCGCCAAGTTTTTCCTCTGATTCCTTCTTTCCGTCCTCAAGCTCTTTTCTGGCATCATTCAGTTTTTCATTAGCTTCTGCGACGATCTCCTCATAGCGCAGGCTGCACTGTTCTTTTTCGATACCTTCCACGCGTTTCCGGATCTTTTTGATAAGATTGTCATAGGCATCTGTATAGCTGATCACATCCTCTGATTCATGGACCATAACATAGATCTGGGTAAAAGCCTCCTGATCAAAATCCTCTGGAAGAATGTATCCGAAGCCGCTGACCTCACCGGATCCAAGAGTCGTATTTCCTCTGTTAAATGAAATATAAAGAGGGCTGCTTCCGATTCCCACAACTGTATAGGTTGTTTTTTTCAAAAGCTCACTGTCTCCATCCTCACTGACAGATATGGTATCCCCGATTTTATACCCCCGATTCTTTGCAAATGGCTTGTCCAGAAAAATCTCGCCGCTTTTTTCCGGTATCCTTCCTTCATCTGCTGTAAGCAGATTAAAATTGCTGCTGATAGATTCCAGATGAAGAACCTTCCTGGCATCGTCCTCTCCACTCATAACATCCGTAGAGTAGCTGCCCTCAGCCAGTTCCACACCGTCAATATCCGATACCGCTTTTACATCACGCTGCGTCAATCCCAGGGTTCCCTGGATCTTCAGATTCATCAGCTTTGCCGCTTCATAATAAGCATCTCCGGAATATCTCATATCCGGAGAAGACGCCTGGATCCCGGAAAAAAATGCAACACCCAGTGCCACGATCAGAAAGATCGAGATAAAACGTGCTTTACTTTTCCGGATCTCCATCCAGAAATCTTTGTGTAATGCTTTCATTCCGTCACCTACCATTCAATCTCTTCCACTGGTGTGGGATGTGCATTTTCAGTCATCCTGGAAACCTTGCCGTTTTTGATCTTGATCACACGGTCAGCCATAGGTGTCAATGCAGAGTTGTGAGTAATGACAATAACCGTCATGCCCCGTTCCCTGCAGGTATCCTGAAGGAGCTTCAGGATTGCCTTGCCGGTCTGATAATCCAACGCTCCTGTAGGTTCATCACAGAGCAGAAGCTTTGGATTCTTCGCCAGCGCTCTGGCTATGGAAACTCTCTGCTGCTCACCGCCGGATAACTGTGCCGGAAAATTGGTCAGTCTCTCCTTCAGCCCTACTTCCTCCAGAACTGTCCTGGCATCCAGAGGATCCTTACAGATCTGAAGAGCAAGCTCCACATTCTCCAATGCAGTCAGATTTGGCACCAGATTATAAAACTGGAATACAAATCCAATATCCTCCCGCCGGTATCCGGTCAGCTGCCGGTCTGTATATTTTGCAATATTTTTTCCATCGATCCAGACATTGCCGGATGTGGCCTTATCCATTCCGCCCAGGATATTCAGCACCGTTGTCTTTCCGGCACCGCTTGGTCCTACCACAACCACAAATTCTCCTTTTTTTATCCGGAAGCTGATCTCATCCACAGCTATGATCTTCACTTCTTTTGAGCCATAGATTTTGGATACATTCTCCAGCTTCACATATTCTTCCGTATGCTCCATTTCCACCCCTCCTCTTTACGCTCTATATGATTTCAGGGGGCTTTTATCTGCCCCCTTTTAATTCTCTCACTCACGTATCACAGCTGTAGAAAAACGTTTTCGGCTATGATCGAATATTATCAATAAATATATTTATAAGTATATCGGTTCTTAATTCAAAATGCAATTTCTACTTATATTTTACAAAGATTTTTCATTCCTGCGCATTTGTATTTTACATTTCTTTTCTATAATACAGACAGATAAAGGAAATCAATATTATGGCTGACTGTTGCTGACAACAGCAGAAGTATAATTCCAGCAAAACAGGAGGAATGGATTATGTATAAAGTACTGTGGAATCACTTAGATCAAAATTTAAAAAAGGCCCCTGCGCCAGCTGTTTTTCTTGCACTTTTGACAGCTGGATGGAGTGCAGCCGGAATTCTTGCAGGATTACTTGTTTGTCTGGAACTTCAGACAGAACTGATGGTGAAGCTGACTGTGATCTTATGTGCCGGTGGATACGCCGGACTGATTCCCGGTTTCTTCGGTGGGATCTTTTATCTTTACCGAATGGATCTTCGGAAACCTTCTGCGGATCCTGTAGCTGATCTGGCAGCTGAAGCGGAAAAAGCTTCTGACGATCCTGCTTCATTGATCTATTTTCACAATAATTGACAAAAAAGCAGAACTCTGCCTGGTTGTGCAGGGTTCTGCTTTTTTTATTGAATATGTGTATTAAGTTTGATTACTTTCTTATGGAATCCGCAAGCTTTTTTGCTTCTGCTGTCAGTTCTCTTATTTTGTCAAATTCTCCTGCCTTCACAAGATTTCCTTTTACCATCCAGCTTCCGCCGCAGCAGAGGATTTTGTCACAGGAAAGATAGTCCTCAAGGTTTTTCGCATTGATCCCGCCGGTAGGCATAAAACGGATTCCTGTATAAGGAGTTGCCATAGCCTTGATCATTGAAATTCCACCTGCCGGTTCTGCCGGGAAGAATTTTACTACCTTAAGACCCCTTTTCACTGCCTGTGCAACCTCAGATGGTGTGATACATCCCGGGAAAACAGGAATGTCTTTTTCCAGACAATAGTCTACGATCTTAGGATCAAAGCCCGGGCTTACGATAAATTTTGCTCCGGCGCCAACAGCCGCGTCTACCTGTTCTGTTGTAAGTACGGTACCTGCTTCCACAAGCTGAATTTCATACAGCGATCGCGCTGAGTAGCAAAAATGTTGTTGTTCCGCGGCTGATTCCCGTAATTAACAGCTCTATTCCATTATTTGTCGAATCAACCAGTGGTGCTCTACACGAAGAAACAATTGAAACACATCGCGAAATCGCAGCTGCCATTGCAGAGCATGACGCTTTGCGTGCTCAGGATGCCATGTACCTTCATCTGGTTTATAATCGTAAACGAATCCTGCTTACGGAAAAAAATTCCTGATCTGTCGGACAGCATCAGGAAAGGATGCTGTCCGATTTTCCAGAAGTCTGTCTTCACGGTCTTCAGCAAGTACATTTTTATAGGAAAAATAAGCCCTGGAAATTCATCTTTCCAGGGCTTTCTAAGAGGTGCCACCCGGATTTGAACCGGGGATAGAGGTGTTGCAGACCTTTGCCTTACCACTTGGCTATGGCACCATGCTCCCCCTGTTGGACTCGAACCAACGACACTGCGGTTAACAGCCGCATGCTCTACCGACTGAGCTAAGGAGGATTACTTAAATATTTAATTAAGGTTTGTACCTTAAAAACTACATACATGTTTGTTGATCGTTAATCAAACTCTTTGAATCAATTCTTAACCTGCGTTTCTTGGTCAAGCCCTCACCCGATTAGTAACAGTCAGCTCCATGTGTTGCCACACTTCCACCTCTGCCCTATCTACCTCGTCGTCTTCAAGGGG